>NZ_CAXPJM010000054.1:0-251425 GCF_964217435.1 Aurantimonas sp.
GGCCCTCGGCAACGTGCCGCCGGCCGAGTTCGCAATGAAATCCACACTGGAAACACAGGCCGCTTAAGGCCAAGAACGAAACTCAGGACTCTCCCTCAAACCGGAGGAGATTGGGGTCTCAGGTCAATGCTGACATGTTCATTTCGGTTGATTTGCGGAGGCACCCTCTGCAAGCTCGCTGAACCTTGGATGAGGTTGGCTAGGTCGGATGGGGGAGCTTAGTCAACCCACTGAGCGGAGCGAGTTACCTCGCGCCTTGACAGCTCAGTCGCAAGGCACCTCAAAGCAGTGTGATCCCGGCGATATTCCCGTAGCAGCCTTATCGCCGGTCGCTTGTCGGGCACAGTGGGCCACAATGGCAGCAGCGTCGAATCCTCTCACCTACACACCTGCGTGCACATTCGCGGAATATTACGTCCGACAGATCGTCCATTCAGGTCAAGCTGCGTGACCGGTCGGATGCGATGATGAACTTATGTGAGAAGCTGCAAGCATCTTACCACATAACCGACCCTGCTAAGCTGCAGATATAGATCGCAAGCCGTCTCGCATGAAGCGAGACGGCTTGTGATTACCAATTGAGATCGAGCTATTAGTTTGGGGTCTGGCCGGGGACCACGCCACCCGATGGCGTTGTGACCTCGTCGCTATTGGCGCCGGGCTCTCCGCTGGTCGCGGTGGTGGAGCCCGAAGCCTTCGAGTCCATCGCAGCACCGGCGCCCGCCGCGCCCATGTCTGTCGTCGCAGACGCACCAGCCGAGCTATCCATCGACGCCATTGCCGTGAACGGCATTACTACCGGCTTGCCATCCGTCATGGTCGGCGTGTCGACATCGGTCGAGCCTTCGCCGAAATCATAGGTGTCGTTGCCGTTGGTCTCGTCGTGCAGCATGGCCATGTACTCGGTGTCGCCGGCGAGATCCATCTCGGCCTCGACTGAGACATTCATGCTCTCGCCAGCCGGTATGGCAACGTGGCCGATCGAGCCGGGTACTACAGGCGCGCCGTCCTTGACCTCGTGCAGGACCAAATAGCCGCCGTTGTCAGAAGACACCTTGGCAAAAGTCGCAGTGTTGCCCTCGGCCTTCACGTCGGTGGTGTCGATCATGTTCTGCGCGAACGCGGTCGAACCCATTGCGACCAGTGTGGCGGCAGTCGTCATCAGAAGCTTGTTCATGGGTAGTCCTCCTTTTTCGGATGATGTCGCGGAGAGCGCAGGGACCTGCAGAAGACCACGAGTGCCGCTGCAACGCCTCGTCAACCCACAAGGTTGCAAATTAGCCAAAGAACCACGGGGTCGCGAAAGCATTTCGAAGTAGCTCGTGATGTTTGGATATCCGCCTGAGAATTGCATCGATACCGCTTAAGGGCAGCAGGAAATGCCAAGGGCTTGCTCGGCCGCACTCCTCACGAAGATCGCTTGGCGGCATGTCGGCGGCCCGACGACTGGGCGGATGCCCATTCCCGCCAGCCGGGCGATGGTCGAGCGGGGGGAGGCGGCCACCGACGCTGCCATTCGTGAATTGGAGACGTGCGCCGCATCAAAGGCGTCGACAGCTACCGCGCTGAAACTCCAGGCGCGTCCCTCCCTTGAACCCGCAAGCATCCCGGTCCTTGCGACATGGAGAACGACCTCCGGATGTATCGAGAGTTTGGCAGAGGCCTCTTGGAGCGTGAGCACGTTCTTGCCGTCACACGCGGGGCCGATGAGATCGGACGCTTGAACGAACACGGCGGAGAGAGCTCCGCCCCCGTGGACCGAGCCGTGGACGCACAGCTCCGACGTTGCGATGCGACGGACCAACTCCGCTATGGATACGCCGAACTTCCGGGACGCTTCCGGCAACGCCATGCAGCCCTCGGCGACGGTGTCCGTGATCGGGGCACTGCCCCTGATCCTTTCCAGCAGCCGCTCGACGTCGCTGCCCTCAAATCGTTCGTTGCCATGCCCGTCGTCCGCAGGCACGAGCAAACCGAGCTCCACAAGGCCGCGGAACGGGATCTTTCCGAGACCGAGGCGACCCCGAGCGGTGCGGGCGTCGATGCGGCGGGCACGCTCCTGACGCAGTCGTTCGACCTCGCGTCGGTCGATCGTCATTCCGACACTTCGGCGTCTGCCGGCCGGAAGGGCTTCACGGCGGACAAGCAGCCTCCGGGCGCGCGCATGACCCATCCCTAGCTCGCTCGCCGCCTGCGATAGCGTCAACGACGACGTTGAGGCTTCGCGACCCAAAAGCATTTCGTGTTCGGACACGATGCCGTGCGCCGTCGCGTGGTCGAGGAGGGCGGCCTTGAGCATCCTGCCGGCATCGTCCGACGGCATCGGGCTGATCCAATGCTCATGCACCCACCCGTACGTGAGGGTCATGCCACCGTGGGAAATCGCCTCCACGCTGCGCGCGGCCACGATCCCGTCAAGGACTTCGATGAATTGGCTTGGCCACGACGATGCGATCTCGTATCCCCGAGCCGTACATCGTGCCACACCGCTCGCCCTTACAGATGCCCATCGAGCGCCTGGTTTGCCCAACGCCGAAAGCCCGATGCGCTCGAGCAACGGCAGGCAGCGGTCGAGCGACAGGCCATCGAGAAGCGCTGGGCCGTTCGCGTTTGCGCCTCGGACTCGGTTGGCGACGAACGTCGATATCCCGTCCGGGTCCCCAACGGAAAAGTTTTCCGATTGCAGCCGCGTTCCGCATGCGCAGGTGTCGAGCGGAGCATGGTCCCATTCCTGCGCCGAACCGCATGACGGGCAGCAGGACCGGAGCGTCGTCCCGTGCTCGGGACACTGTTCGAGCGCCGCCAAGTTCCAGACCGCGCGGTGCCAGGGCATCCCGTCGCCTTCCGCGCGGCCCAACGCAACGGTGGGATTTCGGTCCAAAGCGAAACAGGCAGGGCACCAACGCCGGGCGGACGCGCTCCAATCTTGCATGCGGACGACCTCCGCGCCGATCTTGATGGTGCGCGAACGCGTGTCGGTCTTGGGCGACCAAGCGGCCAATGTGCCTTCGGGAAGCCTAGCCGCACTTTCCATGACCCCGACCTGGCGTCCAGTCCGCAGGCCGTCGATCGAAACGCCGACGTTCACCGCGAACCTTGCGGAGTTCCACTCTCCGTTCCGCACGCCCCACCGCACGAGATAGGACCGCGCGTCCTCTCCCGCATTCGGGTACAATCTCAGTGGGGGGCACCAGACGGGGCGCATCAGAAGGCCGAGGGTTCCGCTCCCGTGCCCACCATTCGCGTGGCCCGGGCATGGCGACGGTTGGCCATGGTGACCATCTTGTCGCGCTTGGCCTTCATCGCCTTCCAGAGCGGAAGGAGCTTCTTGTCGTCCACCAGAAAAGGGTTCTTCGCGGAATCCATCTCGCGCTTCGCCCTCTTCGGGGCGGCGTTGAAGTCGTCGCTCAACTCCTGCGTCTTGTAACGGCGCGTGAAGTCGGAGTGGATCTGCCCGAGAAGCGTCAGGTCGATCTCCCGCAGGCCGGACTCCAGCGCGCGCCGGAACGCCTCGCTGAGATACTTCGACACGAGACCGACATGTCCGCCCGTCACGCAGTAGAGGCGAACCGCAACGCGGTGCTCGGAGAGACCTGACGGCTCGGGCAGGTCCATTGCCTCTTCCATCAGGTCGACAACCATCGTGAACTCGCCGCGGCCCTCAAGGGTGTCCCAACTGTAGGGCTCGATGACGACAGAGGCCTCCAAGCGTCGGTCGAGCTGCGGGTATTCCTTGAGGCCGAGCAGCATGGGAAGACCGAACAGGACAAGCTGGGTGCCGGAGCGGTTCAGGAGCGACTTGAGGAACTCGGAGACGTCCTCCTCGGCTTCCTCCTTGCGGTTCTCGACGATGTGGTGCGCCTCGTCGATGAGCAGGAGTTCGACGCGCTGCTCCCGCAACTGGGTGCTGATCCGGTCAAGGATCATGTTCGTGTCCCAGTCATCCCTCGCCGGGTAGCCTAGGGCACGGAGGATTGCCGCCACGACCTGCTTGCGGCCCGGGCTGTGGGGCATCTCGAGGGCGATCACGCGGCGAATGTCCCCATCGGGCGTCTCTTCCACCTGGCCGTGCTTGTCCATGTAGCTCTCGAGGATCGTGCTCTTGCCCGATCCGGGCGCACCGACGACGAGGAGCGCGCGAGCCGCCAGCTTTCGCTGGCCCGGCCCCCTGTAACGGGTGCGCAATCGCGAGATCGCGGTAGTCGCCTCTACGAGTTGCTCGTGCTCGGTGATCCTGCTCTCGAAGTCGGCAACGGTCTCCGCGGGGTTGCGGTGTGGAACATCGGAAATATGCGTGTCCATCAACTAGCCCTCCTCATGGCTGCCTTCCGTTGTGCTTGGTAGGCGGCAAATTCTTCGGCACTGACGGTTTCGTCCGAGGCGGCCTTCGTGGCCTTTGCCCCGCGTTCGTTGGCCGCCCGCACGACGGCCTCGGGTTTACAGTCCGTCGTAGCGGCGACTTCCTCCGCAACGGCCTCTCCAATCGCTCCGGGCACCACAGGAGCGTCGTCGTTGGCGGCCCTTCCTCCGGACTGACCCGAGACCGGAGTCATGAAGACCCCGTTGTCGTGATGGTAGCGGGCCACATTCCGGACGGTGGTCTTTCCCTTGCCGTCGTCCATGATTTCTGCGCTTTCCGCCTGAGCCCGCTCGAGGGCCTCCAAACGGTACGCATCGGTGACGGCCTCGCCCTTCGGAGCGAGCTTCTTCGCCAGCCTGTCGTGCACCTCGCTTTGGTGCATGCTGACGCCGACAGTCAGCTCTGGCCTGTCGCTCCATACGCGAAGCCACTGACCGTCGGGCGTAAGGAGCTCGATCGCGCCGATGTCGTAAGGATCGCTCCGGATCTCGTACCTTTGCTTCGGCCCCCTGTCCCTTCGGATCTGCTTGAGGTCAGGGTGAAAATAGTAATGCCCGTAGAGAGCAACCCCTTTTTTCCCGATCGGCTTCAGGTGCGCCGCACCGAGGAACTCACGGATGCTCTCGAACCTAGGCACGGCGTCGATGCCGTCTTCCGGCATCCGCTTCTGCCACTCGTGGATGGGGAACCCGCGCAGGCCCTCGTGGAACCTGACGTGGTAGTCGTCCACTATCCACCTTAGAAGCTTTGACTTCAATTCTGAAAGCTTGATGCGGGCCTTTTTGGTCGAGTTGTAGTCGTCGCGCTTTTTGGTGTCGCCGAAGGTCTTGCCCTCGACGAAGCTGAGCACCTGCATTTGCATCGTGCCGAAGAACCGTTCCACGATGCCCTTCAGCCAAGGGGAGCGGCCGGGGAGGTTGACCACCGTGAATCCCAACGCGAGCTCCGCTTGCCGCATGCTGCGAGACTTGAATTCCTTACCGTTGTCCGTGATCACCTTCTTCGGAATGCCTTCGCAAGGCCATGGATTGTTCAGACCGAGACCCTCGAGGTTCTTGGGCCAGAAGGCGTGGGCCAGGCATCTCTGGAGCGACGCCCAACTTGGCACCTCGAACGAGAGGTGGCAGCCAACCACCATCCGCGTGCCGCGGCAGATCGCCACCGTGAGCCACGGACGTCCGAGGATGCGCCCGGACCTTTCGTCAACCACGATCACGTCGATCAGGCAGTGATCCACCTCGATCTCTTCCATAGCCTTCGTGTCGTGACGCAGGCGCTGGTACACGTCGTGACGCAACTTCGCCCGAGTAAGGCCCTGACGCTTCGCGGCGATCAGGAAACTGGAGTAGGTCCGCTTCAGGAAGTTGTTGAAAGCGGTGTAGCTGATGGTTTCCTTCAGCTTCTTGAAGTCCTTGTCGTCGCACATGTTCCTGTAGACCGCGGCCAGCGTGGCCTGCTCCGGCTTGAAATAGAACTCCTCGATGTGGTGCATCATCGTCGCATAGAGGACGAGCTTCTTGGGACGGTGGTCGCCCCGGTTCTCGAACAGCGGCACGAGTGCGCGGATGTCCTCGTCGCAGTGGACCCACAGGCGGTACCATGTCTCGACCGTCGAAGGCTTCACTGGTTTGGCGTAGCTCTCGCCGACGTTGCTTTCCTTCCGCATTCCGTCCGGCAGAAGCGCGCGCTGGCGTGCCAGCGCCTCCTTCATGCTCTTGAGCCGCAGGAATTCCTTTCGCCATTCCTCTTCGCTTTCGGCATGCACTTCCGCCGCCGCGCGCCGGAAGCACTCGTCGATATGGACTTCTTTCTCCAGCAGCTCGTTGACGCGCCGGCAGTAGGCCGCCTTGATCTCCGCCACGAGCTGAATCGCCGGCGGGTGGATCGAGAAGGCGCGCGTCAGGTTCCGGTGCAATTCAAGGGAGATGCCCTTCTCGGTGACCGGGTAGTGCTCGAGCTCGCCGTTCCCTCGCGCACGCCGAAGCGATATCTCGTCGTCGGAGAGGAAGCGCTCCTCGCCGTCCTTGGCCTTGAAGTTGTATCCGCCGGGTTTCCGCCCGACGAGTTCGTAGAGCTTGGCGCTGTCGTCAGCGCGCACCAGCCTGATGCTGTCGCCTACCTGCCAGTTGAGGCGCGTGGCCTTGAATCGGAACGGGGCCATGGAGTCAGCTCGCTTCCGAAGCGGCGCCGGGCTGACGGAACACGCAGCATTTCGCCAAGAATCCGAAGCCAAATCGTTCCGTCACATCCGGTCGTGGCCCTGCGTTCGTGGGTGTCTCGTGCATCATGAGTCTCCGTCTCCCGGCGCAGTCCGGTCGCCGCGCACGGCACGATCGCTCGTTCCGGCCTACCGGATCGTTAGGGCGCGGCGAATCCTTCCAGCGGTCTTCCGACAGGATAAACGCCCCGTTTCGTGAGGTCGGCGAATCCTATGGGAGGTCGACCTCCGGGCGTCTCGCCCAAACAACCATCCGCGTTCTGGGACAAGTCACGAGGTCGCAGAAAAGCGCCGTCAGAATGCCGGTGAGTCCAGAGCGCCCGATCCAGCCCTCGTCGACGCGGCGGATATCGGCCAACGATATCAGAGACGCGAGTTCGCGAACGTACGCTGGGGCCATAGTGAGTTGAGCGCCCCCGGCGGCGAACGGCTCGGCGAGAGCCACCGCGTGCCGCCGTGCCTCCTCGAGCGTAGCGGCCCGCAAAAGGGCGGGCCTGTCCGGAGTCTCTCGGATCTCGTACTCGGTCCAGATTTCGAACTTGGCGCCGCGCGCGAGGCACTCAGCCTCGATCCGTCGACGCCGCCCCCTAAGTTCCGGATCCCTTACCAAGAGGGCGTACGGCTTGACCTCCCTGTACACCTTCGATCCGTCCCGCAGGGTGACGAGCAGGTCGGGCGTGTAACGCCGCCTGCGCCCCGATACGCCGTCGAGCCAGCGGAAGGTCTCCGGCTGCGCGCGGACCGCGACCACGTCGGGATCCGATGCCGCCCTCAATATCAAGTCGCCCTCGAGGAGGCTTTCGAACGGTACCAAGCCGCCCCCCTTCGGCGTCGGAACGGATCCAGTGCAGGACCGGCGGTGTCGCCCGTCGAGCATCCGTCGTGCGGGAAGATGGCCGAAACCATTGTCGTTCGTGGTGTTCACGTTGTTTCCTCTCGTTCCGTCGAAGCGTTTCGGACAAGCGTCTCCAGCCGCCGGAGTAGGGTGCGGGTCGTCTGGTCCGGTGGTCGGAAGGACTGGCAACCGTCGGCCAGGCAGAGACGCGGGGCGATCCGGCCACAGCGGGACCATTTCCCGCTTTAAGCCGTCTGCCGTAGGTTTGGACTGAGGTTAGACGGCCGAAGAAAGCGCCCGGGAAGGGTTTCAGCCTGGCCCGCGGCAGTGAGGGAGCGCGCGCTTTCCGCCGATGGCGTCAGCGGTGTAGGCGATGCGAAACCTGTGGGGGGCGAGCGGTCGGGGCATCGGTGACAAATCCTACGAGATACACGCGATTCATCGATTGCGGTCGGACTTCGCCGATCGCCAGGAAGATGTTCATTTCCGCTGTCTGTACTTGATAAAAATAAAACATGATGCCCGGAAATAGTCAACAGTGATTCGGGGTTGACGCTCCGCCATTCTCAGGCGTTCCCTTGCGAGACACCCCGTGCCGCGGGCTCTGAACTAGTGTCGACGCGCCCGTCCGGCGGCATCTTTCAACAACCGCTTCAGTGCCACTTCCAATCCGGCAACCTCGCGTTCACCTCATCACGCTACCCAAGGTAGACGGGAGGATGAGCATGTCGCAGGTCAGGAGAGCGCCGTTACGCGTCAGGGAGCGACCTGGGGAGCCTGCATCGTGGCTTATGCGGAGGCTCGGGGAACGCAACGGGTATCATGAGCCGCGCGAGTTCGGGGTAGCCTTCGGTTTGGACTTCGAAGCGCAGGTTCGCGGTTTCGGGACGGCCGACCTCTCCCTCGTCTCGGGTTTGCCGGCCGAAGGTCTCGCCGAGTGGTCACCGGTCCCCGTAGGGAAGAACGAAATCTGTTTGCGCGGGCAAGTGCTGCGCTACCCGTTTGATTGGGACGGAGGATTCAGCGCGCCGGCGGCGAGGGCATGTCCGCGCTGCATTGGTTCGGATTTGCGTTACGGTTCCGGCCCTCGCGCCTTCCGCCCCTACGTCCGTGCATGGTGGTGCTTGCGGGATGTGCAAACGTGCCCAATTCACCTCTGCGCGCTGGCTAGGGTACATACCCAACAGGACGGGGCGGAACCGCTGCCGTTCTGGAAGGCGTGCGAGGGGATCGACTCCGCGCCGGTTCCCGCCTCCGACGTAGAGGCGGACCGCTACGTATTGGGTAGGCTCGGGGCGATGCCCGAACTTACTCACCCCATCCTGGATGGCCTGCCACTTGGAGAGGCGTCGGCGCTGCTTTCGTGGCTGGGTGAACTGGCGAACGGAACCGAGCCTACGGACATACGCTCAATGTCGCCTGGAGACGCGGCAAGATTCAGATCCAAGGGCCTCGAATTGGCGGGGGAATGGCCCGGCAGGATCCACGCTCGACTCTTGGAACTCCTGCATGGAAGGCCGCAAGCCGCGCGAGGCTTCAAGGGTATCTACGGTCGGTTCTACTCGCGCCTCTACGACGACCGCTCCAACCGCGACAGCCACACCGGCCGGGAAATCCTCAAGGACGTGTTCGAGGCCCACGCGCTGGAAGCCTATCCCTTCGGGCCGAACGAGACGCTGTTCCGGAAGCAGCCAAAACAAAGTCTTCGAGTGAACATGGTACATGCGGCCCAGATCTGCGGTGTCGAGAGGAGAGCCATGGGCGCGCTGATCTATGCGTTCGGAATCAGGACCACCGCTGACAGGATCCGCAGAGAGGGCATCGCGAGGGCAGACGTCGAGGCGGTCCGAGACGCACGCGCCCGGAGCGTCCCTGCCGCTCGAGCTGCGCTGCGTGCGCCTTAGGATCAGGATTGGGGAACTTGCCGTTTCGGATCGACTCGGCGTGTTGGACGCTTTCTTTGACGAAGGGAGCAAGCCGCCAAACCGATTTGCTCGCGCACATCTGGACGACCTGATTTGCTCGATTGCAGGCGCCCTTGGTTCCGGCATTAGGTAGCAAAAACCACGGCCGACTATAAAACGTCATGCAATAACGGTCACATGCATGACCGGAAATGGCTCGAAGCGGGGACGGGCACAGAGCGACGGGTGCCTTCAGAAGTTAGTCTTCCAAGCCGGAGGCCCTGACTGCTAGAGGGAGGATGGACAGGCATTTTCCGCGCCACGAAGGCACCCTTGACTCTAGTAGCGTTGGACCGAATATTCATCAGTGTCATGGGTCGCCACACTTCCGCAAGGAGGTGGAAAAGGGCGGCCCTTATTCGTTTCTGGATCCCGATTGCGGCGCTACACAAAGCCTTATGCGTCTCCAGCCGATCGCGTCCGTCATTTAAGGGCGAAGGGATTGGTCGTGCAGCGTCGAACACCGCACAGGTCTCATTAATCCGCTGAAGCTGTGGCGGGAGCGGCAGTGCCGTCCGCTTTGGTTTCGGAGTCGGGGCCGCGGCCGTCGGGTCGTAGAAGGCGATGACCCCGTCCAACGACAAGAGTACGCTCTATAGGGTCGCAACCCTCGCGCGGAGTTTCTCGATTTCCGCCTCGATGCCCACCCGGCGAGCTTTCAGATCTTCCTCGAAACCCATTGAACGAACTCCCGCAATCCTCTCAGATTCGTACCCGGAAAAGCCAACCATATCTGGTGGTTTCTGCTACCTAATGCCGCTTGGTTCCGTGGCCGCGGATGGTGTCACGAATGCTTGCTCGCTCGAATTCGAACTGAGGTTGCCATTCGCCAAGACAGGCGATCGCTTTCTCGGCAAATCGATCGAGAGCGCCGACGCCGGCGATGTTCGAGCAGGAACCGAAGCGCTGGCTGCAACGGCGCGAGCGAAGGATGAGGACGTCGGAATGCCCTCGCCATGACCTCTCGCCGGGCACCCGGCGGGAGGTTGGCTCTCGGCCAGCCGTGTCCCTTGCGTACTTCGCCCATAGCCTGACCCTGTATCAGGGAGAACGATATGAGCCAGGAACGCCTCAAAATCTCATGGCAGCATCTCACTCAGGAGGACGCAGATCTTTTGTCGTTCTGGCGGATCGATGCTCCGATAACGGTCATGAATATCGACGACGGCTTCACGGTCGGCACGGGTGGGTGGTGGCGACCGGGAACCATTCTGGAAAACAGGCTGCAGAAGCTTCGCGACGCCGGTCACTCGGAAGCATTCGTCGAAGCCGTCAGATGGGCAGGCAGCAAGGAGGCGTGGAGCGTTCGTTTCTGTGAGGAAGGCGAAGTGCAATCTGACATTCCCCTAGGCGGATATGGCACCGGGCCGACGCCGCGGTAGCGGCGGCAGTGGAACTCGCGGCACGGTGCCTCTCAGGCTATGTCAAAGAGCAGACGCGTTTGGGCCGAGACGCCCAGTCACTCTTAGTGCTTCAATCGGGCGATACCCAGAAGCCGAAGTCCTTGTAGAGATAGCGCAATTCCTTGCCTTGCTCCGAATAAGCAGTTGTTATTATTGAGGCGCCAGAAAGCCTTTTTGAAAGCGGGCACACGACCGGTGTTGCACCGGTCGCGTTTCGTGTCGGATGGCTTCCACGGAACAGACCGCTCTGCGGGGCGGGCGTCCGTTCGTCGGATGCACCCGCCTTGCCGGGCCGGTTGAGCGCGTCGTCGGCGACCCTACATCCCTTGTACAACAACAGGATGTCGTCCGATGAGTGTCGCTTTCGTCAAGGAACCCAATGACGACCAGGTCGAGGTGCTGCCGGATCGCGATCTGGGCACCGAGCCCAATCTCGTCACGCCGCGCGGGCTGGCGCTGATCGATGCCGAGATCGCCGCGCTGAACGAGCGCAAGGAGGCGGCGCGGCAGGCCGACGACAAGATTGCGATCGCGAACATCAATCGCGACCTGCGCTACTGGAATGCCCGCCGCGCCACCGCCGAACTGATCCGGCCGCGCGACACCGGCGGCACGGCGCAGTTCGGCAGCGTCGTGTCGATCGAGCGCGAGGACGGCCGCACCCAGCAATTCACCATTGTCGGGATCGACGAGGCCGATCCGTCCGCCGGGCTGATCTCCTATCTGTCGCCGCTGGCCCGCAGCCTGATCGGCCGGACCGTCGGCGACGTCGTGCGCGCCGGCACGGCCGATGCCGAGATCGTCGCGATTTCCGAGGAAGCCGCCTGAGCCGCATCCCGGCCGGCTGAGGCTGCGGGCCGTGGATCGTTAACGAATCCTTTCCGCCGCCGTGCCGCCACGGCATGGCTGCCTTGCATCGCGCGGCATTGCTGCATTGCGGCAAAGCTTCCATCTAAGGGCGGAAAGGAGACCGATCATGAACATCACCGACAAGATCCGCGGCGCCTTCCGCCGCAACCGCGAGCAGGAGCGGGTTCGGGCCTATCTGGACCAGTCCGTGTCCATGTCCGACCTGGAGCGCCGTCTCCGCGAGGTCGACCAGGGCCGTTTCTCGGCACGCAGCTACCCCTTCTGACAGGGCGCGGGAGGCATCTCCCGCCTCGATCTGCCCGGCGCAGGCACGGCCTGCGCGCGACGGGCCGGATTCACCGCCCGCAAACGACGCGCCAGCTTCCCGCTGCCCCGCCGTTTGCGGGCGTTCTCGTCTGCGGGTATGCCGGTTGACGATCCGTCCGTCCGACTGCCTCTGGCCAAAGCTGGCCGAACGGCTATGTCGGGTGAAATGCCCGGCGACATTCGCTCGCTCCGGCCGTCTCCTGCAGCGGTAGCATCTCTCCATGGCACCGATCCTCTCCGTCCAGAACGTCTCGAAGACCTATGCGGGCGGCTTCCAGGCGCTGAAGAACATCGACCTGTCCATCGACAAGGGCGAGATCTTCGCGCTGCTCGGCCCCAACGGCGCCGGCAAGACGACGCTGATCTCGATCATCTGCGGCATTGCGGGCCTGACCGAGGGCTCGATCTCGGTCGGCGGCCACGACATCGACCGCGACTTCCGCGCCGCCCGCTCAATGATCGGCCTCGTTCCCCAGGAACTGACCACCGACGCCTTCGAGAGCGTCTGGGCGACCGTCTCCTTCTCGCGCGGGCTGTTCGGCAAGAAGCGCAATCCGGCCCATATCGAGAAGGTGCTGCGCGACCTGTCGCTGTGGGACAAGCGCGACAGCAAGATCATGACCCTGTCGGGCGGCATGAAGCGCCGCGTCCTGATCGCCAAGGCGCTGTCGCACGAACCGGAGGTGCTGTTCCTCGACGAGCCGACGGCCGGCGTCGATGTCGGCCTGCGCCGCGAGATGTGGGAAGTCGTGCGCAAGCTGCGCGAATCCGGCGTCACCATCATCCTGACCACCCATTATATCGAGGAAGCCGAGATGATGGCCGACCGCATCGGCGTCATCTCCCGCGGTGAGCTGATCCTGGTCGAGGACAAGGCCGAGCTGATGCGCAAGCTCGGCCACAAGGAACTGACCCTGCATCTGCAGGAGCCGATCCAGCGCCTGCCCGACGGGCTCGACGACTACGACATTACGCTGGCGCCGGACGGCGAGAGCCTGACCTACAGCTACGACACCACGGCCGAGCGCACCGGCATCGCCACGCTGATGAGCCGCCTGTCGGACGCCGGCATCCGCTTCCGCGACCTGTCGACCAAACAGTCCACGCTGGAGGAAATCTTCGTGAACCTGGTGAGGGACGAGGCATGAATTTCGCTGCGGTCCGCGCAATCTACAAGTTCGAGATGGCCCGCACCTGGCGGACCATCATGCAGAGCGTGATCTCGCCGGTCATCTCGACCTCGCTCTATTTCGTCGTCTTCGGCGCGGCCATCGGCTCGCGCATCGAGGAGATCGACGGCGTCTCCTACGGCGCCTTCATCGTGCCCGGCCTGATCATGCTGTCGCTCTTGCAGCAGAGCCTGACCAATGCCGCCTTCGGCATCTATTTCCCCAAATTCGTCGGCACGATCTACGAGATCCTGTCGGCGCCGATCTCGGCCTTCGAGATCGTGCTCGGCTATGTCGGCGCGGCCGCCACCAAATCGGCCATGCTCGGCCTGATCATCCTCGCCACGGCCTGGTTCTTCGTCGATCTGCGGATCGAACATCCGATCTGGATGCTCTCCTTCCTCGTCCTGACGGCGATCACCTTCTCGCTGTTCGGCTTCATCATCGGCATCTGGGCCGACGGCTTCGAGAAATTGCAGCTCGTGCCGCTCCTGATCATCACCCCACTGGCCTTTCTGGGAGGCAGCTTCTATTCCATCAAGATGCTGCCGGAGTTCTGGCAGGACGTCAGCCTGGTCAATCCGGTCGTCTATCTGATCAGCGGCTTTCGCTGGGCCTTCTACGGCACGTCGGACGTGTCGATCGGGGTCAGCCTGGCCATGACGCTGGTCTTTCTGGTGGCCAGCCTGCTGGTCATCGGCTGGATCTTCCGCACCGGCTGGCGGCTGAAGAGCTGACACGCGCGGCGACCGCCGCGAAACGCAATTCGACGGACCGTCCAGCGTGGCGCATCGCCCGGGGCGGGGGAAGACAGGAGAAGTCAGATGGTTGATCGGCCGGCCGATATCGGGGTCTATGGTCTCGGGACGATGGGCGCCAATCTCGCGCTCAACATCGCCGAGAAGGGCTTCAGGGTGGCGGTCTTCAACCGCACCGTCGAGAAGGGCTTTGCCCTGCGCGACGACAATCCGGGCATCGGCGACAATGTCGTGCCGGCCTCGACGCTGAAGGAATTCGTCGCCTCGCTGAAGAGCCCCCGGCTGGTGCTGTTCATGGTCCCGGCCGGCAAGATCGTCGATGACGAGATGGCCGAGGTGGCGCCGCTGCTGTCGCCCGGCGACGTGATGATCGACGCCGGCAATGCCGATTTCAACGACACGGTTCGCCGCTCCAGGGAAGTGGAGGGCACCGGCCTCAACTTCGTCGGCATGGGCGTGTCCGGCGGCGAGCTCGGTGCCCGCCATGGCCCCTCGATCATGGTCGGCGGGGCGAAGGACACCTATCCGCAGCTCGAGCCGATCCTGACCAAGATCGCGGCGAAATACGAAGGCGCGCCCTGCGTCGCCTGGCTCGGCCCGGACGGCGCCGGCCATTTCGTCAAGACCATCCACAACGGCATCGAATATGCCGACATGCAGATGATCGCCGAGATCTACGGCATCATGCGCGACGGCATGGGGATGCAGGCGGACGCCATGGCGGCGATCTTCGCCGAGTGGAACAAGGGCGGCCTGTCCTCCTACCTGATCGAGATCACCGCGGTGAATCTCGCCGAGAAGGACCCCGAGACGGGCAAGCCGCTAGTCGATCTGATCGTCGACGAGGCCGGCCAGAAGGGCACCGGCCGCTGGGCGGTCATCGAGGCGCAGAAGCTGGGCGTCGGCGCCACCACCATCGAGGCCGCGGTCTCGGCGCGTGGCGTCTCCTCGCGCCGCTCCGAGCGGGCCGAGGCGAGCCGCCTTTATGCCGGCATCGCCACCGAGGCGGCGGACTTCTCCGGCGAGGCCGCCGGCATCGCCGAGCTGGAGCAGGCGCTGGAGACGGCCAAGATCATCGCCTACGCCCAGGGCTACGCCACAATGGCCTCGGCTTCGGAGGAGTTCGGCTGGAACCTGCCGCTCGGTACCATCGCCGAGATCTGGCGCGCCGGCTGCATCATCCGCTCGCAGTTCCTCGACGACATTGCCGGCGCCTACGAGACCGGCGGCGTGGTCAACCTGTTGCAGTCGCCGGCCTTCATCGGCCGCGTCGAGGCGGGGCAGACGGCGCTGCGCAAGGTCGTCGCCAAGGCGTCCATGGCCGGCATCCCGGTGCCGGCGCTGTCGGCGGCGCTTGCCTATTTCGACGATTATCGCCGGGCGCGCGGCACCACCAACCTGACCCAGGCGCAGCGCGACCTGTTCGGGGCCCACACCTTCCACCGGCTCGACCGCGACGGTGTCTTCCACCATCGCTGGCCGGCCGTCTGATCCGGCCTAGCTGCCGTTCACCAGCGGCAGCCAGACCACCAGCGCGAGAAGCGTCGCCAGAAGCACTGGTGGCGTGATGACAAGCCCGACCTTCATGTACTGGCCCCATGTGATGCGATGTCCCTTGGTGGCCAGGACATGCAGCCAGAGCAGCGTGGCGAGGCTGCCGATCGGGGTGAATTTCGGCCCGAGATCGTTGCCGATGACATTGGCGTAGATCATCAGCTCCCGGGTCAGCGGCGCGACGTCCGCCCGGTCGATGGCCAGTGCCCCGACCAGCGTCGCCGGCATGTTGTTCATCACCGAGGCGAGGATGGCGGCGGCAAAGCCGCTGCCGACGGTCGCCACGACATCGCCCTGCTGGCCGAGCCAGACCAGCAGGCCGGCGGCCAGATCCGTCAGGCCGGCATTGCCGAGGCCGTAGACCACCAGATACATGCCCACCGAGAACAGGACGATCTGCCAGGGCGCATTGCGCAGGACCCGGCCGATCGGCACCACCGCCGCGCCCTTGCCGATCCAGCGGCCGGCGATGGCCAGCAGCAGCAGGGCCGCTGCGCCGGTGACGAAGGCGATCGGCACGTCGAACGGGCCGGTGACGAAATAGGCGATCAGCAGGAGGCCAAGCAGCGGGAAGGCGGCGCGGAACACCAGCGGGTCGCGGATCGCCGAGCGCGGCGCTTCCAGCTCCTCCACCGGATAGGCTGCCGGGATCGCCCGGCCGTAATAGACCCACAGCACCGCCAGCGTCGCCGCCAGGGCGACGAGGTCGACCGGCACCATCACCAGCGCGTAGCGGTTGAAGCTGATGTCGAAATAATTCGCCGAGACGATGTTCACGAGATTGGAGATGACCAGCGGCAGGCTGGTCGTGTCGGCGACGAAGCCGGTGGCGACGATGAAGGCCAGCGCGGCCTCGGGGCGGAAGTCGAGCCGCACCAGGATCGCCAGCACGATCGGCGTCAGAAGCAGCGCCGCGCCGTCATTTGCGAAGAAGGCCGCGATCACCGCGCCGAGCAGCACGACAAGCGGGAACAGCCGCCGGCCGTTGCCGCCGCCCCAGCGCGCCACATGCAGCGCGGCCCAGTGGAAGAAGCCCGCCTCGTCGAGGATCAGCGAGATGACGATCAGCCCGACAAAGGTGAAGGTCGCATCCCAGACGATGTCCCAGACGACGCCAAGATCGGCGAGATCGACCACTCCGACGGCCAGCGCGACCGCCGCGCCGCCGAGCGCGCTCCAGCCGATGCCGAGGCCCTTCGGCTGCCAGATGACGAGGATCAGGGTGGCGAGGAAGATCGCGAAGGCGAGCATGGCAATGTCCGGGACGGGGAGGGGAAAAGCTCAGATGGAGCGCTGGTTGACCCTGAGGGAGACGGCTTCCGCGCTCTCCACGCGTTCGGAATAGCGATCGGTCAGATAGTCCGACCGGCCGCGCACGAGATGGGTGAACTTCACCAGTTCCTCGCACACATCGACGATGCGGTTGTAATAGGCGGAGGGCTTCATCCGCCCCGCCTCGTCGAACTCGTTGAAGGCCTTGGCCACCGACGACTGGTTGGGGATGGTGACCATGCGCATCCAGCGGCCGAGAATGCGCATCTGGTTGACTGCGTTGAAGGATTGCGAGCCGCCCGACACCTGCATGACCGCAAGCGTCTTGCCCTGGGTCGGCCGCACGCCGCCGAGCGACAGCGGCAGCCAGTCGATCTGCGCCTTCATGATCGCCGTCATCGCGCCGTGGCGCTCCGGGCTGACCCAGACCATGCCCTCGGCCCACATGGCGAGTTCGCGCAGCTCCTTCACCTTCGGATGGGAGGGCTCGGCGCCGTCGGGCAGCGGCAGGTCGCGCGGATCGAAGGTCTTCACCTCGCAACCGAACCAGCGCAGCAGCCGGCCCGATTCCTCGGCGACAAGGCGCGAATAGGAGCGTTCGCGGATCGACCCGTAGAGGACGAGGATCCGCGGCGCGTGGGCCGGACCGTCCGGCCCGGCCAGCGCCGCGACATCGGGCCGTTCCAGCTGGTCGGCGGCGATGTTCGGCAGGTCGAACGGCGTTGCAGGCTCATCCGTCATGGTAGTGTTCGCTTCCTTCGATCACCACTTCGCCGTCCTCCTTGGTAAACAGGCCGATCTCGGGATCCGGCAGGATCTCCAGAACGGTCTCCGACGGGCGGCACAGCCGGGCGCCCTTGTCGGTCACCACGATCGGCCGGTTGATCAGGATCGGGTGCTGCATCATCGCGGCGAGGATCTCCTCGTCCGGCAGCTTCGGATCGTCGAGGCCGAGCTCGGCATAGGGCGTGCCCTTTTCGCGCAGCAGGTCGCGCGGCTTCATTTTCATCATGTCGAGGAGCTCGATCAGCGTCTCGCGGCTGGGCGGGTTCCTCAGATATTCGATGACCTGCGGCTCCTCGCCGGACTGGCGGATCATGGCGAGGGTGTTGCGCGAGGTGCCGCAGTCGGGATTGTGATAGATCGTGACGGTCATGGGGCCTCTGCTGGCTGGGGAGCGGTCGCCGTCGTCCCCTCCAACCGGCCAATGGCACGGATCTCGGCGGTCAGGCTGCTGCGCTCGAGCGTTTCAATCGGCAACGCCGTGAAGACGGCGATGCGATTGCGCATGTAATGCAGCGCACGCAGAAAGGCAGCGCGCTGCCACATTCCGCCGCGTGTTTCCGCCGCCGGATCCTCGATGCCCCAGTGTCCTGTCATCGGCTGGCCCGGCCAGACCGGGCAGGATTCGCCGGCCGCGTCGTCGCAGACGGTGAAGACGAAATCCATCTTCGGCGCGCCCGGCTCGGCGAACTCGTCCCAGGTCTTCGACCGCAGCCCCTCGGTCGGATAGCCGTGCTCGGCCAGGAGCTCGAGGCTCATCGGGTGGACGTCGGGCCTGGGGAAGCTGCCCGCCGAAAAGGCGTTGAAGCGCCCGCCGCCGTCCTTGCGCAGAATGGCTTCGGCGAGGATCGAGCGGGCGGAATTGCCCGTACACAGGAACAGCACGTTGAACGGATCGGACCGGGTCATCGGCAGGCCTCCTCTGTCCCGCAGGCGGGCGCCAGCGCGGCAAGATCGCCGCAAAGCTCGGGTCGGCCGCCGCAGCAATCCTCGGTGAGGAAGCCGAGCAGGCCGCGCATCTCGTCGTAGCGAACGGCATAGAGGATGCGCCGTCCGTCCCGCCGCGAGCCGATCAGCCCGCCGCGCTCGAGGGCGGCGAGATGAAAGCTCATCCGGGTGGGGGCTGCGCCGAGACGCTCCGCGATCACGCCGGAGGGCAGTCCCTCGGGTCCCGCCTGCACGAGGGCGCGGAAGGCGGCGAGGCGGTCGGCATGGGCGAGGGCGGCAAGCGCCGCGACGGCTCTGTCTTCATCCATGCTGCAATATTACAAGGATATTTGTAGTGTGCAAGCGCGGCGATGCGACCACCGGGCGCGGGGGCCCGCAGCGGCGGCGTCGCGCGGCGGCCGTTCGGTCAGTCGCCGGGATCGGGGATCTTCAGGAGCTGGCCGCAGGCCTTGCAGTGGACGGCGTCGGGGTCGTGGCGCTGCAGGCCGCAATTGGGGCAGGGGTAATCCACCTTGTGCGGCCGGAAGATCGCCTGCGCCAGGCGCACGAACAGCGAGATGCCGATGATCATGATGACCACCGAGGTCAGCTTGCCCCAGCTGCCCGGCAGGGTGATGTCGCCGTAGCCCGTCGTCGTCACCGAGGCGACGGTGAAATAAAGGGCGTCGAGATAGCCCTCGAGGCCCGACCCTTTCCGAAAGAAGGTCGTGTAGACGAAGCCCGTCGCCAGGAACAGGAAGGTGATCAGATTGACCATCGCCCGGGCGAGCTGCTCCCAGTCCCGGTGGCCCCAGCGCCGCAGGGGACGCCACAGGACGCCGCTCTGGGAGATCGACCACAGCCGGACGATCCGCAGAAAGCCGAAATTGATCAGCGTGTAGGGAAACAGCAGCGTCGCCAGGATCACCAGATCCAGGAGCACGAAGGGTTGGCGCAGCCATCTGAGCGGATTGCGGGCGGCAAAGCACCGCGCCGAGACGTCGGCGGCGAGAATCGCGGCGACCGAATAATCGACGAAGAGGAAGGACGGATTTTCGCGCAGGATCGGACTGAAGACGAAGAAGGCGATGATCGCCATGTCCACCGACAGCACCGCCATCTGGAAGCGCAGGGCGTTTCGGGTATGACCGTGATAGAGCCGGCGCAGGCGGACCCGAGCACGGGCGATCCGGGTCTTGAGCCGGCGGCGGTGCCAGCCATGTGCAGGACGGGCGGATTGCAGCATTGCGGCCGATCGTTGGGTCCGGGAGGGCGCGTCGCGCGGATCGGCCGGAGTGCCGTTCCGATGTCCGAGGTAGCGCGGCAGGCTTCAGGAGTACAGGCAATGAGCGACGACGTGGCGGCCCCGAGGATCGCGATCACCTATTGCACCCAGTGCCAGTGGCTGCTGCGGGCGGCCTGGATGGCGCAGGAACTGCTGTCGACCTTCGGCCCGGATTTGGGCGAGGTGGCGCTGGTGCCGGGCACCGGCGGGGTCTTCGAGATCCGCTATGAGGGCGAGACGATCTGGGAGCGCAAGGCCGATGGCGGCTTTCCCGAGGCCAAGATCCTGAAGCAGCGGGTGCGCGACCGGCTCGACCCGGCCCGCGACCTCGGCCACAGCGACCGCTGAGGCGGCGGAGCCGGTGGCGGCCCCGCGCAGCATGGAGGGTCCGGCCGGTCAGCTGACGGCGACGGTCACCTTCTTCGGATCAAAGGCGACATGGCCGGCGATCTCGGCGACGCCGGCATGGGGCGTGTCATAGGCCCAGACCGCGTCGTCGGCGGCCTGCGCCTCGGCGGTGATCGACCAGTAGCGGGCCTCGCCCTTGAACGGGCAGGTCGTGCGCCGGTCTCTCTCGCGCAGATAGGCCATCTCCACCCGGTCCTTCGGGATGTAATAGACCGGATCGTAGCCGGTCTCGTGCAGCACCAGCGCCTTGTCGGTGGAGGCGAGGATGGCGCCGTGGAAATTCACCACGACGGAGCCGGCGGCCGGCTCGATCCGGATCCGCTCGCGGGTACGCTGTTCGAGGTCTGTGGTCATCGGGCTTCTCCAATTGCAGGGGTCGGCAAGGAAAAGGTACCCGTGACAAGGCCGTTCCGCGGCTGCGGCGAAGCGTCCGGATCGGCTGCCGTGCCGGGACGGGCGCCCGGCACGGAGTTTTGGCCGCGCCCTAGAGGGCGAGTTGCAGATGCGGCCGGCCGTCCGAGGTCTTCTCAGTCGTTGCGCCGGTCGCATCCACGGTGACGGTCACCCGGCGCCGGAACGCCGAGAAACTGTCGAAGGCGACCACGTCCACCGGCGTGTCGAACTGGATCGAGGCCCGGTAGCGCCCGCTCTTGGACAAAGCGTGCAGCGCGACGAGTTCGCCGGTGAAGTCGTGGCCGAGATAGCGGCCGGCCACCGTCGAGCCGATGGTCAGATCGGCGACGGAGCGGCCGCGTGCGGCCAGCGCATTCAGCGTGTTCCAGTCGCGCACACCGTGCTGGCGCGCGACCAGTTCCAGGGCGGCGCTGTGGGTGAGGTCGTGTCCCGTATCGGCCAGTCCGGCGCGCAGGCGCCTGGCCTGGGCCTTGTAGTCGGTGGCGGTCGGGGTGTGGGGCATGCCGGTCATCTGCTGAACCTTTCGAGGTCGTCGCATGCGGCGTCTTGAAGTCGGGGCTCGCGATTGCCGTCAGGCCGCATGCCAACGTGAAATGGCGTCACGGATGATCGGAAAGGGAATTCACCACGGCTTTCGCCCGCGAGCGGCAGGCTCCCTCGGCCCGCAGCACAGATGGAGGGTCGCGGCCGCAACGTCAAGCGCGGCGATGCCGGCGGCCTCCGCGGGACGGGTCATGGTGGCGCGCGGCGGCCGGCGGCGTTACAGAAGCGGCAACGAAGGAAGAGGACGAAGCCATGCGCGCCCAGCCCAACGGATCCCATTACATTGACGGCGGCTATGTCGAGGACGAGAGCGGCGAAGCCTTCGCCAGCATCTATCCGGCCACCGGCGAGACCATCGCCGAACTGCATGCCGCCACCCCGGCCCTGATCGAGCGCGCCATCGCCGCGGCGCAGAAGGGGCAGGCCGTCTGGGCGGCGATGACCGGCGCCGAGCGCGGCCGCATCCTGCGCCGTGCCGCGGCGATCATGCGCGACCGCAACGAGGCGCTGTCGGAGCTGGAGACGCTCGACACCGGCAAGGCACTGTCCGAGACGCTGGTGGCGGACGCCGCCTCGGGCGCCGACGCGCTGGAATATTTCGGGGCGCTGGCCGCCGACATCACCGGCGACTACATCGATCTCGGCGGCTCCTTCGCCTATACGCGCCGCGAGCCCTTGGGCATCTGCGCCGGCATCGGCGCCTGGAACTACCCGATCCAGATCGCCTCATGGAAGGCCGCCCCGGCGCTGGCCTGCGGCAATGCGATGATCTTCAAGCCCTCTGAAGTGACGCCGCTGACGGCGCTGAAACTCGCCGAGATCCTGTCCGAAGCGGGCGTGCCGGCCGGCGTCTTCAACGTCGTGCAGGGCATGGGCCCGGTCGGCGCGGCGCTCGCCGGCCATCCGCAGATCGCCAAGGTGTCGGTCACCGGCTCGGTGCCGACCGGCGCGCGGGTGATGCAGGCGGCGTCGCAGACCACCAAGCACGTGACCCTGGAGCTGGGCGGCAAGTCGCCCATCGTCGTCTTTGCCGATGCCGATCTCGATGCGGCGGTCTCCGGCGCGATCCTCGGCAATTTCTACTCCACCGGCCAGATCTGCTCGAACGGCACCCGCGTCTTCGTCGAGCGCTCGGTGCGGGCTGCCTTCGTCGAGAAGCTGGTGGCGCGCACCAGGGCGATCACCCTCGGCGATCCGCTGCGGGTGACCACCGATCTCGGCCCGCTGGTCTCGCGCGCCCAGTACGAGAAGGTGCTCTCCTATCTGGAGATCGGCCGGCAGGAAGGCGCGACGGTTGCCTGCGGCGGCGGCAGCGCGAAGGTCGACGGCTTTCCCGAGGGCGTCTTCGTCGGGCCGACGGTCTTCACCGACGTCACCGACGACATGCGCATCGCCGGCGAGGAGATCTTCGGCCCGGTCATGTGCGTCCTCGATTTCGACGACGAGGAGGAGGCGATCGCCCGCGCCAATGCCAGCGAATTCGGCCTGGCGGCGGGCGTCTACACCCGCGACATCCAGCGCGGCCACCGCGTCGTGGCGAAATTGCAGGCCGGCACCTGCTGGATCAACGCCTACAATCTGACCCCGGTGGAAATGCCCTTCGGCGGCTTCAAGCGCTCCGGCATCGGCCGCGAGAACGGCCGCGCGGCGCTGGAGCATTACAGCCAGGTCAAGTCGGTCTATGTCGAGATGGGCACCAGCGAGGCGCCCTACTGACGGAACGGGCCGGTCACGGGACCGTCAGGGCGCAGGCGTTGACTTTCCCCCGCCGCCATTGTTCGGCTGTCTGCATGTGCGGCGAAGCAGCGAGAACCCGGTCCTGATGTCGACAAGTGCGGAGGAAGGCCGGGCCGTGCTCGTGGAACGCCTGCGCGCTGTCGCCGCGGGCGACCGCGGGGCCCTGCAGGCCGTCTATGATCTGACATCGGCGAAGCTTTTCGGCATCTGTCTGCGTATCTTGGGGGACCGCGAGGAAGCCGAGGACGTGTTGCAGGATGTGTATCTGATCATATGGCGCAAGGCCGAGAGCTTCGATGCGGGGCGGGCGAGCCCGATCACCTGGCTGGCGACGATCGCCCGCAACCGGTCGATCGACCGGCTGCGCCAGGTCGGCCCCCGCCGCGCCGACAAGCCGGTCGACGCCGCCCTGGATCTTGCCGACGGCACGCCCGACGCCTTCGAGCTGCTGCACCGCGCGCAGGAGGGGCAGCAGCTCGCCGCATGCCTGGACACGCTGGAGGAGCGCGCCCGCAGCGCGATCACCGCGGCCTTTTTCGGCGGCGCGACCTATGAAACGCTGGCCGGCCATGCCGGGGTGCCGCTCGGCACCATGAAGAGCCTGATCCGGCGCGGGCTGCAGAAACTGAAGGGATGCCTGTCGCAATGACCGCGGCGCAAGACCACGAACGGGACGATGCGGATCTGGCCGCCGAGTATGTGCTCGGCGTCCTGGATGGCGCGGAGCGTCGTGCGGTCGAGCGCCGGGCGGCGACGGATGCCGCCTTCGCGCGCGAGATCGACGCCTGGGCCGAGCGCCTCGGGCCCTTGGCGCAGACGGTGCCGGCGGTGGCGCCGCCCGCCAGCGTCTGGTCCCGCATTGCCGGTGAGATCGACTGGATGACGCGCCGTGCCGCGACCCCGGCGGTGCCGCGCGGCCGCAGGGTGTCGCCGATCTGGCAATGGCTGGGACTCGGCGGCATGGGGCTCGCCGTCACCAGCCTGGCCATGCTCATCCTGGTCGCCGGCCGCGACATCGCCGCGCCGCCCCAGGCGCCGGGCGGGACGCTGACCGCGACGCTCAGCGCCGATGACGGCACCCCGCTCCTGACGGTGGTGATCGATACCGGCACCGCTGAGGCGACGCTGATCCCCGTGGTCGCTGCGCAGGAGGCGGGCCGGGTGCCCGAGCTCTGGCTGGTACCGCCGGCCGGCGGTGCGCCGCGTTCGCTCGGCCTGATCGACATGACCCATCCCCTGCGGCTGGTTCTCAGCGATCCCGAATATGGCGCCACCGATGCCGCGCTCGCGGTGTCGATGGAGCCGGAGGGTGGTTCGCCCACCGGCCTGCCGACGGGTCCCGTGGTCGCCTCCGGCCCGCTGCATTCGATCTGATCGCCTGACGAAACAAACAGGCCGGCCGACCTCGCGAGAGATCGGCCGGCCTGTCTGCATGTGATCGGAAGCGTCTTGGATCGCCGGTTTCCCGGCTCGGTCAGTCGGTCCGGTGGCCGGGCACGCGCGAACGCGCCCGGCTATTGTTTCTCAGAACTCGTCCCAGCTGTCGGCGACCGGCTTCGGTGCCGCACCGCCGTCGATGGTCCGCAGCTGCGTGACGCCGCGCGACGGCGCCCCGTGGCGATGCGGCTGCGCCCGGCCTTCGCTGCGGCGCGCACCGGCATTGCCGGCACTGGTGCTGAACTTGGCCATGGCATGGGCCAGTTCGTCGGTCTCGTTGGCCAGCGTCTGGCTGGCCGCCGTCGCCTCTTCCACCATCGCGGCGTTCTGCTGGGTCACCTTGTCCATCTGGTCGGCGGCACCCGAGACTTCGCGCAGGCTCGTCGCCTGTTCGCGAGCCGAGGAGGCAATCGTCGAGATGAGTTCCGCCATGGCGCTGACCTCGGTGACGATCTCTTCCAGCGACTTGCCGGATGCGGTGACCAGCTCGACGCCGGTGCCGACCTGCTCGCGGGACGTGGCGATCAGGGTCTTGATCTCCTTGGCGGCTTCCGCCGAGCGCTGGGCGAGCCCGCGCACTTCCTGGGCGACGACGGCAAAGCCCTTGCCCGCCTCGCCGGCCCGTGCCGCCTCGACGCCGGCATTCAGCGCCAGGAGATTGGTCTGGAAGGCGATCTCGTCGATGACGGAAATGATCGAGTTGATCTTCTCCGAGGACTGCTCGATCTGGCCCATGGCCGCGACCGCCTTGCCGACGACCTCGCCGCCCTTCTGGGCCTTTTCGCGGGCACCGGACGCCACCTGCTGGGCCTTCCCGGCACCCTCGGCGGTCTCGTTGACGGCCTGGGTCACTTCGCCAAGGGCTGCGACGGTTTCCTCGAGGCTCGCCGCCTGCTGCTCGGTGCGATGCGCCAGATCGTTTGAGGCGGTGTTGATTTCGCCGAGACCGGTACGGATCGAGGCGATCGAGGTCACGACATGGCCGATGGCCTCTTCCAGCGAGGCGACGCTGGCGTTGAACTTGGCCCGGATCGGCTCGAATTCCTCGGCCACCCTGTCCTGCATGCGCACGGTCAGGTCACCGGCCGACAGGCGCTCGAAGCCCACTTCGACGACGCCGACAAAGGCCCGCAAATCCTCGGCCTTGGCATTGTCGAGGGCCGCCTGGCGCTTCTTGGCCTCTTCCTGGCTGATGCGGGTGGACTCGGCCTCCTCTTCCAGGCGTTCCTGGTCGATGGCGGTCTGCTTGAAGACCTGCACGGCGCGGGCCATGGCGCCGATCTCGTCGGCGCGCTCCTGGCCACGGACCTCGACCGAATGATCGCCGGTCGCCAGCGTGCCCATGGTCGCCGTCAGGCGCTGGATGGCACCGCCGAGGGAACGGGCGAACAGCATGAAGCCGAGAAGCGACAGGAGCGAGACGACCAGTGTGCCGACAATGGTGGACCAGAGCGCGGCGCTGCGGCCCGCGGCCATGGCGCTGACGTCGGAAGCAACTTCCAGGACGCCGATATTGGTGCCGGAATAGTTCGTCAGCGGGATCGCGGTGGCCGCGTAGCTGACATTGCCGACATCGGCGATCTTCTCCACCGTGGTGCCGCCATAAACGGTCTGCACTTCCGACAGGTCGAGCAGGCCTTCCGACGCCATGGTCGAAGCCTGGGTGACGAAGCCCTCGTCGGTGAAGATCTTGACGGTGAGTGCGGCGTTGCGGCTCTCGGCGAGGCGCGCGAAATACTGCTCGGTCAGCTTGGTGCCGATATCGACGATGCCGACGACGACGCCGTTGCGGATCACCGGAGCCGAGGCGAACATGCTGACGGCGGTGCGGCCCGGCTCGATGCCCGCCGTCATCTGACCGCCGGCGATCGCCGCTTCCACCATCTTGCGCCGACCGGCGAGCTTGTCGCCGAACTTGCCGGGCTCGTGGATGCGCGCCACGACGGTAGTATCGGCCTGGCTGAAGGTGATCAGCTGCATCGCGCCCTTTTCGACGATCTCTTCGTAATTGCCGCCGTAGCGCGCCAGCAGCGCATCGCGGTCGTTCGCCATCACGAGGTCGGCGACGCCGGGATCGGCAGCCAGCGCCAGCGCCAGGGCCGAAGCGGCGCGCTTCTGCGCCTCGATGTCGGCCATGACGAAGGACAGGTCATTGGCCATCTCGGCATGGACATTGGCGTCGTTCATCACGGCCTGGCGATACCAGGCGAGGCCGCCGATCATGCAGCTGGCAAACAGGACGGCGGCAAACCCGTAGGCGGTAATGCGGATCCAGAGCGGTCGTGCGACCTCGGCCTTGGTCTTCATCGTCTCGAACTTCTTTCGCGGGTCTGACGCCTACCGGTAGTGTCGCGGCGTCGGGCAATGATCATCGGCACACAGGAATTTGATCAACAGCACTTAACAATGTGCGAACGCGCCGCAGTTGCTTTCGATTTGCCCCGAGCCTGACGCAAGATTGTGCGGCGGGCGCCGTTCGCGGTCTTTGTAAGCCGGTCATTCAGCCATGGCGCGGGGTCGGCCGATGCGGTAACGCTGCCCCGATGAGCAAGCTCTTTTCCGTCATCTTCCTGCTTTTGATGATCGCGCATCTGATCCGGCCCTTCGGCGTGCCGGGTCTGCGCAAGCGCGGCGATTTCTGGAAGCTGGCGCTTCTGGGCATCTTCGCCTTCATGGCGACGGTGCTGATCCGGCCGCAATAGTCGCGCCGCGCCGGCAGACCCCGGCGGACAAACGCGGCTGTCCCCACACGCCACCTTGACGGATGCCTCGGCGCGGTCGCAACGTCGCGCATGTATCGCGACGAAGGGGGTGGACCTTGCCGGACGATCAGCCGCTCAGCCTGCATGTGCCCGAGCCCGAGGTCCGGCCCGGCGGCACTCCCGATTTCAGCGGCGTGAAGATCGCCCGGGCGGGCACGGTGCGCCGCCCGCCGGTCGACGTCGATCCGGCCGAGATCCGCGATCTGGCCTATTCGATCATCCGCGTTCTCAACCGTTCCGGCGAGGCGGTCGGCGAATGGGCCGGCACGCTGAGCGACGAGGAGGTCCTGGCCGGGCTGAAGACGATGATGCGGGTGCGCGCCTTCGACCGCCGCATGCTGATGGCCCAGCGCCAGGGCAAGACCTCGTTCTACATGCAGTGCCTCGGCGAGGAGGCGATCGCCTGCGCCTTCCGCAAGGCGCTCGGCCCCGGCGACATGAACTTTCCGACCTATCGCCAGCAGGGGCTGCTGATCGCCGACGATTATCCGCTCGTCGACATGATGTGCCAGATCTATTCCAACCGCCGCGACCCGCTGAAGGGCCGCCAGCTGCCGATCATGTATTCGTCGAAGGAGCATGGCTTCTTCTCGATTTCCGGCAATCTGGCGACCCAGTTCGTGCAAGGGGTCGGCTGGGCGATGGCCTCGGCGATCAAGGGCGATCACCGCATCGCCGCGGCCTGGATCGGCGACGGCTCGACGGCCGAGAGCGACTTCCACTCGGCCATGGTCTTCGCCTCGACCTACAAGGCGCCGGTGGTCCTCAATATCGTCAACAACCAATGGGCCATCTCGACCTATCAGGGCATCGCCCGCGGCGGCTCGGGCACCTTTGCCGCGCGCGGCCTCGGCTTCGGCATTCCCTCGCTGCGGGTCGACGGCAACGACTATCTGGCCGTCCACGCGGCGTCCAAATGGGCCGTCGAGCGGGCCCGCCGCAATCTCGGCCCGACGCTGATCGAATGGGTTACCTACCGCGCCGCCGCCCATTCCACCTCCGACGATCCCTCCGCCTACCGCCCCAAGGAGGAGACCGACGCCTGGCCCCTCGGCGATCCGGTCAAGCGGCTGAAGAACCATCTGATCCTGAAGGAAGTCTGGAGCGAGGAGCGCCACGTCCAGGCCGAGGCCGAGATCGACGCCGAGATCCTCGCCGCCCAGCGCGAGGCCGAGACCCACGGCACGCTCCACACCGGCCCGCGCCCCTCGGTGCGCGACATGTTCGAGGGCGTCTACGAGGAGATGCCGCCGCATCTGCGCCGCCAGCGCCAGCAGGCGGGGTATTGACGATGCGCACGGCAGGGCGGAACGACCGAGCAGGCCCCGGCGGCGAACGCAGGAAAGGTTGCTGACGCCATGGCGCGCATGACCATGATCGAGGCGATCCGCGACGCCCATGCGGTGAAGATGGCGGAAGACGACAATGTCGTCGTCTTCGGTGAGGACGTCGGCTATTTCGGCGGCGTCTTTCGCTGCACTGCCGGGCTGCAGGAGCGCTTCGGCAGGAACCGCTGCTTCGACGCGCCGATCAACGAGAGCGGCATCGTCGGCACCGCCATCGGCATGGCCGCCTACGGGCTGCGGCCGGTCGTGGAAATGCAGTTCGCTGATTATGTCTATCCGGCCTACGACCAGATCGTCTCGGAGGCGGCCAGGCTGCGCTATCGCTCGGCCAGCGACTTCACCGCGCCGATGGTGGTGCGCATGCCGACCGGCGGCGGCATCTTCGGCGGCCAGACCCACTCCCAGTCGCCCGAGGCGCTGTTCACCCATGTCGCCGGCCTGAAGACGGTGGTGCCGTCCAACCCCTATGACGCCAAGGGCCTGCTGATCGCCGCCATCGAGGACAACGACCCGGTGATCTTCCTGGAGCCCAAGCGGCTCTATAACGGTCCCTTCGACGGCCATCACGACCGGCCGGTGACGCCCTGGTCGAAGCACCCGCTGGGCGAGGTGCCGGAGGGCCGCTACACCGTGCCGCTCGGCAAGGGCGTGGTGCGCCGCGAGGGCGCCGGGGTCACCGTTTTGGCCTATGGCACCATGGTGCATGTCGCCATCGCGGCGGCCGAGATGGTCGGCGTCGATGCCGAGATCCTCGACCTGCGCACTCTCGTGCCCCTCGATCTCGACCTGATCCGGCAATCGGTGGAAAAGACCGGTCGCTGCGTCGTCGTCCACGAGGCGACGCTGACCTCGGGCTTCGGCGCCGAGCTCTGCGCCCTCGTCGAGGAGAATTGCTTCTATCACCTCGAGGCGCCGATCCTCAGGGTCGCCGGCTGGGACACGCCCTATCCGCATGCCCAGGAATGGGACTATTTTCCCGGTCCGGCGCGGGTCGGGGCGGCTCTCAGACAGGTCATGGAGGGCTGATCATGGGCACCTACACGATCAAGCTGCCGGATGTGGGCGAGGGCGTCGCCGAGGCCGAACTCGTCGAATGGCACGTGAAGATCGGCGACGTGGTGCGCGAGGATGCGGTCCTCGCCGCCGTGATGACCGACAAGGCGACGGTCGACATTCCCTCGCCGGTGGACGGCACCGTCGCCTGGATGGGCGGCGAGATCGGCGAGACGCTGGCGGTCGGGTCGCCGCTGGTGAAGCTCACCGTCGACGGGGAGGGCGGCACCAACGAGCCCGACGAGAACCCCGACGAATTGGTCGCGACAAGCGATGACGCGCCGCGTTCGCCCTCGGCCGAACGGGCGCCGGGACCGGCCGACCGCAAGGCCGCGACCGGCGACGACGATGCCGCCAAGGCGCACGAGGCGTCCGCAGATAAGCCGGCAAAGCCGTTGGGCGGCGGTTCCTCTGGCGCGTCCCCAGCGACCCCGGCCCGGCCCAGGGCGCAACGGCCGGCGTCCACCTTGCCGGCGCGCAAGCCGGGCGAGCGTCCGCTGGCCTCGCCGGCCGTGCGGCGCCGGGCCATGGAGGCCGGCATCGATCTGCGCCGCGTCGCCGGCAGCGGTCCGGCGGGCCGGATCGGCCAGGACGATCTCGACGCCTATCTCGACGGCGGCGGCACCGAGCCTTCCGCGGGCGGCGGGCTGCAGGCCGACAGTTCGGTCACCGAGATCAAGGTGGTCGGCCTCAGGCGTCGCATCGCCGAGAAGATGGCGCTGGCCAAGAGCCGCATCGCCCACATCACCTATGTCGAGGAGATCGACGTCGAGGCGCTGGAGGAACTGCGCGCCGCGATGAACCGCGATCGCCGCGACGACCGGCCGAAACTGACCCTTCTGCCCTTCCTGATGCGGGCCATGGTCATCGCCATTCGCGAGCAGCCGGCGCTGAACGCGCTTTATGACGACGAGGCCAATGTCCTGCACCAGCATGGCGGCGTGCATATCGGCATCGCGGCCCAGACCGGGGCCGGGCTGGTCGTCCCGGTGGTCCGCCACGCCGAGGCGCGCGACCTGTGGAACTGCGCCGGCGAACTGGCCCGGCTCGGCGAGGCGGCGAAGTCCGGCACCGCCAAGCGCGAGGAGCTGTCCGGCTCGACCATCACCATCACCTCGCTCGGCGCCATGGGCGGCATCGTCACGACGCCGGTGATCAACCATCCGGAAGTCGCCATCGTCGGGGTCAACAAGATCGAGATGCGCCCGGTCTGGGACGGCACCCGCTTCGTGCCGCGCCGGCGGATGAATCTCTCCTCCAGCTTCGACCACCGGGTGATCGACGGCTGGGACGCCGCCCGCTTCGTCCAGCGCATCAAGGCACTTCTGGAAACCCCCGCGATGATCTTCGTCGAGGAGCGGCCATGACCGACATTTCCTGCCAGCTCCTGGTGATCGGCGCCGGCCCCGGCGGCTATGTCGCCGCCATTCGCGCCGGCCAGCTCGGCCTCGACACGGTGATCGTCGACGACCGCAAGCCGGGCGGCACCTGCCTGAATATCGGCTGCATCCCGTCCAAGGCGCTGATCCACGCCGCCGACGAATATTTCCTGCTGCGCGAGGCCGCCCGCGGCGCCGCGATCCCCGGCATCCGTGCGACCGAGCCCGGCCTCGACTGGAGCGAGGTCGTCGACTGGAAGGACGGTATCGTCAATCGCCTGAACAACGGCGTCACCGGCCTTCTGAAACGGGCCAAGGTCAAGCTCGTCTCCGGCCGGGCGCGCTTTCTCGACGGCAAGACGGTCGAGGTGACCGGCGAGACGGGCACCCAGCGCATCGCCGCCGAGAATGTCGTCATCGCCACCGGCTCGGTGCCGGTCGAACTGCCCTCGCTGCCCTTCGGCGGCAAGGTGATCTCCTCGGCCGAGGCGCTGAGTCTCGACGCGCCGCCGGAGCGCCTTGTGGTGGTCGGCGGCGGCTATATCGGCGTCGAGCTCGGCACCGCCTTCGCCAAGGCCGGCTCCAAGGTTACCATCGTCGAGGCGACGGCACAGATCCTCCCGCTCTACGATGCAGAGCTCGTCCGGCCGGTGCGGGCGCGGCTCGAGGCGCTCGGTGTCGAGATCCTGACCGAGGCGAAAGCCATGGGGCTGGCCGGCGAGGGGGGCGACCTCCTCGTGGAAGGCGCCGATGGCAGCGAGCGCCGGCTTGCCGCCGACCAGGTGCTCGTCACGGTCGGGCGCAGGCCGCTGACCGATGGCTGGGGCCGCGAGGAACTGGTGCTGGAGATGGACGGGCCCTTCCTGCGGGTCGACGAACAGCGCCGCACCGCCATGCGCGGCGTCTATGCCATCGGCGATGTCTGCGGCGAACCGATGCTGGCCCACAAGGCGATGGCCGAGGGCGAGATGGTCGCCGAGATCGTCGCCGGCGCGCGGCTCGCCTGGGACAAGCGCGCCATCCCGGCGATCTGCTTCACCGATCCGGAGATCGTCACCGTCGGCCTGTCGCCGCAGGAGGCGAAGCGGCAGGGCCATGAGACCAAGATCGGGCTCTTCCCCTTCCAGGCCAATGGCCGGGCGATGACCCTTGCCCGCGACGACGGCTTCGTGCGGGTGGTGGCGCGGGCCGACAATCACCTGGTGCTCGGCATCCAGGCCGTCGGCGCCGGCATCTCCGAATTGTCGGCCGCCTTTGCGCTGGCGCTGGAGATGGGCGCCTGCCTCGAAGACATCGCCGGGACCATCCACGCCCATCCGACTCAAGGGGAAGGATTCCAGGAGGCCGCCTTCAAGGCGCTCGGCCACGCCATCCACATCTGAGCCGGCCCGACGGGCGGTTGGAGGACTGTCCAAAAGAAAATGCTGAATTACAAACTATTCTTGGGATACAATAGCTGTGAGTTAGCCCATTTGACGGAACCAATCTCGCAAGCCTAAATGAAGTCTAAGCTCTTCATCTTCGGCGAGTGATTTGCAGTGTGCTATAGGTGCGCGGAGGGTATTCAATGTGGCTAGGATCCTCTCGACGGCGCGGAGATCGCGAAACATCTCCCCAAAAATTCCCCAGTTTACCTTGATGATCTCTCCGAGTTCTCCGAAATTTGTAAAATCAATTATGTCGCTAGAGCGAGGGGTGATGCCCGAAGAGATCTCTCGTTTGCGGCTTCCTTCAGCGTTTTTCTTCACATCTTCGGGCACAGCTATGCTCCACCACTCTTCCCCGTGCTGCTCATACAACCTTTGCGATATCATCTCTCGGATGCTGTTCTCGAGGCAATAAAATATTGCATAATTGGTGGACATTCGGGTTGCCTCAGATCGAAGTCGTTCCGTAAATTGAGGGTAATACGTTTGGTCAATTTTCTTTTCTGTATCTTTGCTGTGTCCAAGATCGACCGAATGAGACCGCTCAATCTGACGAATCTCAGCCTCAATTGTCAGATTGTTGAGGCCAAACAATTTTATTGAATCTTCGGATCTCATGTCAATTTTTCAGTAGATTTTCTTTAAGGGATTTGAATATTGCGTTGAATACATCAGGATCGGTTGTCTCAGGGAGATTCAGATTTATTGTATATCCGATCCTTAACTCGACATTATCCGGTTCATCCGAATTCACGGGTCTCTGATTATAACTAGAGATCCCATTTGTGGCAATCTCCGGGCCATTGTCGCGATGTGTATTATCCGATTGGTCAAATTCGAAATCAGCCAGATCTCTCATTGCAAGAAATGTACTGGCGACTGCCTGAGTTGTTCGCTCGTCTTTTGCGCTACCGGTTATTTCGACAATAAGATTCGTCAGCTTTTCGCGTGATAGGTCGTATGCGTACTCATTGCGATCAAATATCTCTTTGAATGCAATCCTCATTCCTTCGGCAACGGCGCCGGCTTGAGTCTCCGGATTGCGCAGTTGATCATACAGCCGCGTTGGTACACCATCTGAGCCGAGGAAATTCAGCCGTTTCAAGAGTGGTATAATAGCGCGTGCGCTGCCGCCGCTGTGGGACAGCTTCGTTTCTAGGAAGTCTTGTGTAAAACGCTCGGGGCGCCGTGCATTCTGGATTTTCTCGAAAATCTTTGGAATGAGACCAGGTGACAGCATGTAAGGGAGTTTATTGGCCACGGCACTATCTCTCGAGAAACATTATCAGTTCGATGATACACGCTTGACTGCGAAACTCTAGGCAAGGAAAGCCGCTGGACGACTGGTGGCGGTGCAACGCTGCTGACGCTTTTCTCGGTGGTGCGTCTTATTTGAATCGTCGCCCTCGCTCGTGTAGAGACCCGCCTTCGGGACGATAGCAGGCAAGGCCGGACATCATGGATCGCATTCGCATTCGCGGCGGCAACGAGCTCAACGGGACGATACCCATCTCGGGCGCCAAGAACGCGGCGTTGCCGCTGATGATCGCGTCGCTGCTCACAGACGACACGCTGACGCTGGAAAACGTGCCGCATCTCGCCGATGTCGAGCAGCTGATCCGCATTCTCGGCAATCACGGCGTCGACTATTCGGTGATCGGCAAGCGCTTCCGGCAGCAGCCGGGTCTCGGCCGCACCATTCATTTCGACGCGCGCAACATCGTCGACACCACCGCGCCCTACGAGCTCGTCTCCAAGATGCGGGCAAGCTTCTGGGTCATCGGCCCGCTTCTGGCGCGCATGCACAAGGCCAAGGTCTCGCTGCCGGGCGGTTGCGCCATCGGCACGCGACCGGTCGACCTGTTCATCGACGGCCTGCGGGCGCTCGGCGCGACCATCGACATCGATGCCGGCTATGCCGTTGCCGAGGCCAAGGGCGGCCTCGTCGGCGCACGCTATGTCTTCCCGAAGGTCTCGGTCGGCGCGACCCACGTGCTGATGATGGCCGCAACGCTCGCCAAGGGCCAGACGGTTCTGGAGAACGCGGCGCGCGAGCCGGAAGTCGTCGACCTCGCCACCTGCCTTTCGGCCATGGGCGCCAGGATCGAGGGCGCCGGCACCGGCACCATCACCATCGAGGGCGTGCCGGCCCTGTCGGGCGCGCGCCACCGGGTGCTGCCCGACCGCATCGAGACCGGCACCTATGCCATGGCCGTTGCGATGACCGGCGGCGACGTGACCCTGACCGGCACCAATGCCCAGCTCCTGCAGACCGCACTCGGCAGCCTGAAGGGCGCCGGCGTCACCGTCGATCCGGTCGAGGACGGCATACGGGTCTATCGCAATGGCGGCGGCATCGCGCCGGTCGACGTCGTCACCGACCCCTATCCGGGCTTCCCGACGGATCTGCAGGCGCAGATGATGGCGCTGATGACCCGCGCCGAGGGCACCTCGCACATCACCGAGACGATCTTCGAGAACCGCTTCATGCATGTGCAGGAGCTGGTCCGCCTCGGCGCCCGGATCACCCTGTCCGGACAGGTCGCGACGATCGAGGGCGTCAATCGCCTCGTCGGCGCGCCGGTCATGGCGACCGATCTGCGCGCCTCCGTGTCGCTGGTGATCGCCGGCCTCGTCGCCGAGGGCGAGACGACGATCAACCGCGTCTATCATCTGGATCGCGGCTTCGAGCGGCTGGAAGAAAAGCTGAGCGCCTGCGGCGCCGACATCGAACGCGTCTCGGCCGGTTGAGGATCGGGGGGCGGGCGAGGGTCGATCCGACGCCGTCGGCGCGCCCCTTGGCGGCCGTCCTCGACCGGCGCATATTGCTTTTTTTCGCGTTTGCCCCGATCTAAGGCACCGATCCCCATTCCGTCGCCGCGTCAGTGCGGCGGTTCGTCTCGTCGCGAAGCCTGACGCTTCGCGCCCTCACACACGATCAAGGCACGACATCATATGGCAAAAGAAGAAGTTCTCGAGTTTCCGGGCACGGTGACAGAGCTGTTACCCAACGCGACCTTCCGGATCAAACTCGAGAACGAGCACGAGATCATCGCCCATACGGCGGGCCGTATGCGCAAGAACCGCATCCGCGTCCTGACCGGCGACAAGGTGCTCGTCGAGATGACGCCCTACGACCTGACCAAGGGTCGCATCACCTACCGCTTCAAGTAAGTCGGCAAGGGCATGAGTACCAAAGCGGCGCGCCCCGTGCTCGTTCTCGCCTCGGGTTCGCCCCGGCGGCTGGAACTGCTTGCACAGGCCGGTATCGAGCCGGACCGCCTGCTGCCGGCCGACATGGACGAGTCGCCGCTGCGCAACGAGCATCCGCGTTCGCTGGCGAAGCGCCTGGCCAAGGCGAAGGCCGAACTGGCGGTGCGCGCCTTGCGCGAACTCGACGTGCCCGGTCCGCGCTTCGTGCTGGCGGCCGATACGGTGGTGTCGGTGGGCCGGCAGATCATGCCCAAGGCCGAGCTGGCCGACGACGCGATCGCCAATCTGCGCACCCTGTCGGGGCGCACGCACCGCGTCTATACCGGCGTCGCGCTGGTCGGCCCGAGCGGCTCGCTGCGCCAGCGCCTGATCGAGACGCGCGTCCGCTTCAAGCGCCTGTCGCGCGAGGATATCGATTGCTACATCGCCTCGGATGAATGGCGCGGCAAGGCCGGTGGCTATGCCATCCAGGGTCTGGCCGGCAGCTTCGTCGTGCGCCTGATCGGCTCCTACACCAGCGTCGTCGGCCTGCCGCTCTACGAGACGCTCGCGCTGCTCGCCGGCGAAGGCTACGACATCCACAACCGGTGGAAGGCCGCAGCGGGCCAGACGGAAACGGCATGAACGCGATCGGTGCGAAGGTGACGCCGCTTCGTCCCAAGCGGCAATGCCCCGAATGCGGCAATCCGTCGGACCGGGCGAGCTATCCGTTCTGCTCGCCGCGCTGCAAGGCGATCGACCTCAATCGCTGGCTGAGCGGCAGCTACGTCATTCCCGGGACCGAGGAAGAGCCCTCGGCGCCGGACACCGGCGAAGAGAACTGACGGCGGCGCGCGTCGTTGTGACGATGGCCGAAGCCAGACGGAACGGGCCGCCGATCTCTAGTCCTTGACCGACCCCACCAGCACGGCATTGCCGTCCTCGACGCGGTTCCAGCGGCCGGGATCGGCGACGCTCTGGCGCTTCAGGAAGCGGTAGGGCGTGTCGCGCCAGGCCACGACCCGGCGATCGAGATTGTCGAGGATGAACTCGCCGCGCTGGGTCCTGAGCGTCAGGATGGCGTGGCCCTCGCCATCGCGCTTGCGCACGACGGTGAGGAGCAGATTGCCCAGATCGATCCCCGTGCGCTCGTGCAGGATCTTGCGCTTCAACAGGGCGTAGTCCTCGCAGTCGCCCTCGTTGCTCTCCGGGGGATAGGTCCAGCGCTCCTCGACACCGTAGAGCTCGTTATCCGACTTGGCGGTGATGCGGCGGTTGATCTCGGCATTGGTCTCGGCTACGGCGCTGATCAGCTCGGGGGTCAGCTTGACCGGCTCGACGGTCTGGCCGGCCACGCGGTCGCTGGCGGGTCGGCATTCGTCGGGATGGGTATGGCAGAACAGCCGGTGTCCGACCGGCGGCGTCGTGGTGACCCCGACCACCATGAACGGCCCGCGTGCTTCCGCCATGACCGATCCGGTCTGTACTGTCAGGCAAAGCAGTATCGTGGCGCCAATTGCGCGTATAGACCCCATCCGTACCCCGCTCGGACGAACAACCCTCTCTGGTCTTGATGGTGTTGGGGATGCGGAAAACTGTCAACGCGACCGGCGTTGCTGCGGCGCATCATTTTCCAGCCACGCACAAGCTGCAGCCGATTTCCGGATGGAAACGGCAGCACGAACAGGCATTTGGGTGCGACCCGTAGCGGGCTAATCGACGGAAACCATGGGGCTTTCCCGATCCGGCCGCTGGCTTTGTGACAAATTCACAACAGCCCGGAGGCGAACGCCTTCGCGGATGCAGAATCGGTGGAACCTTTACGCGCCGTCGCGGAACGCGGTCACGAGATCGGTCACCGCCCGGCCGATCAGGGCCAGATCCTGCGGCCGGGACAGGCGGTGATCGCCGTCCTTGACCAGCGTCATGATCGTTCCGGAGAAGGGCAGGTGGGTGACCAGCTCCATCGCATGGGAGAACGGCACGTCCTTGTCGGCCATGCCCTGGATGATCGTCACCGGGCAGCCCGTCTCGATCAGGTCGGTCATTACGAGATTGTCCCGGCCGTCCTCGAACAGCGCGCGGGTATAGAGGTCGGGCTCGGGCGAATAGTCCGACGGCTTGGTCAGCACGCCGTCGCGGGCCAAAGCCTCGCGCTGCGCGGCATCGAGCTTCGGCATCATCAGCTTTTCGGTGAAGTCGGGGGCCGGGGCCAGCAGCAGCAGCGCGGCGATCCGTTTGCGGTCGCCGGCGTCCCGCGCGATCTGCGTCAGCCGCAGGGCGACCCATGCCCCCATGGACGAGCCGACGAGGATGGCCGGCCCGTCGACCGCGGCGTCGATCACCGCCTTCGCGTCCTCGACCCAGCGGCTGATCGTGCCGTCCTCGAAGCGGCCGCCGGATTCGCCATGACCGGAATAGTCGAGCCGGCAGAAGCCGAGACCCTCGCGCTGCGACAGTTCGGCGAGATACTCTGCCTTCGTGCCGCGCATGTCGGAACGGTAGCCGCCGAGCCAGACGAGGGTGGGCCCCGCGCCGGCCTGGGTGCGGTAGGCGATGCGCCGTGCGTCGGTGCCGACGGTCAGGGTCCGGGGCGTGTCGGCAGAGGGTTCGGCGCGCATGAAGATGATCCGTTCTGGTGACTCTACGGCGCCCGACGCGCCCGTCTGGGGCCCCCGGCGCATTTTCTCGACCCGCGGGGCGTGCCAATTGGCCCCGCCGATGCTATATACGCCCCACTGAAGGACCCGCATCGTGGGTGATCGTTGATCGGTTCCGCCGTTCGTTCGAGGAACCCGATCCGACGCCGCGTGTTGTCCCAGAGCCGTCTTGCGTCGTCAACAACAGGAGTCAACGACCATTCGCAGACCATTCCGTGCACCACCGACCCAGAACACGGGACCGCGTTCCAACAAGGATATTCGCGTTCCTCAGGTCCAGTTGATCGACGCCGACGGTGAAAACCGCGGCCCGACCGCGACCTCTGAAGCGCTTGCCATGGCTGAGGAAGCCGGCCTCGATCTCGTCGAGATCGTGCCGACGGCCAACCCGCCTGTCTGCAAGATTCTCGACCTGGGCAAGCTGAAATACGAGACCCAGAAGAAGTCGGCCGAGGCGCGCAGGCGCCAGAAGACCATCGAGGTCAAAGAGATCAAGATGCGGCCGAACATCGACGAGCACGATTACGAGACCAAGATGAAGTCGGTCCGCCGCTTCTTCGACGAGGGCGACAAGGTGAAGGTCACCCTGCGCTTCCGGGGTCGCGAAATGGCGCACCAGGAACTGGGCATGCGTCTGCTCAACCGGGTTCGCGAAGAGACCGGCGAGATCGCCAAGGTCGAGGCCGAGCCCAAGCTCGAAGGCCGGCAGATGATGATGGTTCTCGCCCCGCGCGGCTGAGATCGATCGTCGATCGGTAGACATGCAGAAAGCCGGCATCCCTCGGGGGCGCCGGCTTTTTCTTTGTGGGGTCTGGAATCGGGCCCGTATGTCCTCGACGCGTGCCGTGCGCCTCAGCCGCCACAGCAGCCGGCGCTCAGATCGTGCTGGCTCTTGCCGATGACGGCGATCAGCCGGTCGAGACGCCTTGGCGGCGGTGCCCCGCACGGTTCGAGCCCGTTGCCATGGCCGCAGGGCAGGAGGGTGATCGGCAAGGGCGCGCCGTGGCGCAGGCCGTGAAGGCCGAGGGCCTCGCTGTCGCTGTCGCCGCCGACGACGCGTTCGACCGCGCGGTAGAGCTGGCGTCGATCCCGCATTGTCGCGGGGCGCAGGGTATCGGTGTCACCGGGCGGCACGAAGAAACGGCGCGTCGAGATCATGTCCTCCGCGGCCGTGTTGGCGGCGAGGATGGTGCGGCGGTCGGACAGAAGCGCGATCCCGAAGGGCAGCGGGTCCCAGCTTGCCTCGATCGTCTCCCGGTCCGGCTCGTCCGGGGTGCCGAGGCAGTGGGATACCAGGAAGGTGCGCCGCAGATCGTCGGCATTGCGGCGCAGCAGCGTGTGGATGGCCGTCGCATTGCGTTCTGTCGGGGTGTCGGGGCTTTCGACGAGGAGGAGCCAGGTCCATGGCGCGCCGTGGTGGAGGACCAGTCCGGTCGCCCATGAGGTCAGTGATCGGGGCATTCCGAAAGGTTCGATCTGGCGGCTGTCGAACACCGCCCCCGCAACGAGGTTCGGCGTGCCGGGAGGCGGGCCGGTTTCACCGAAGCGGAAGACGGCCTGTTGGCCGCCGAACGGCAGGGCGAGTTCGAGGCGCTCGGTGCATTGCGTCGCCACCCGAAGCAGCGTCGTCCGCGCGCCGGCAAACATCGCGTCGATGGCCTGTGTGACCCCGGCCCAGTTTTCCCGGCTGAAAGCGGCGCATGGGAGTTGTTTGCGCAGCGTGTCGATACCGTGCGGAAACCGTATGAGGGTCATTGCCGTCCATTTCCATGCCCACCGATGATTCCATCGTGTCCGGGATCTGGCAAGTAACTCAGTGAGGAAATAGCCGGAGTCAAGAATATTCCGTAGGGAGAGGACGGCGCCTCGCCGGCTGTCCCGGCTGGCCGCGAGGCGGATTCGGGGCTGTGAGGAACCCCGTTGCGGCGTCTTGCGCGGCGACGTGGATTTGCCTATAAGCGCGACGTTCAGATGCGAACCGGCCGGCAGGGCATGCCGTGGCGGTTCTCAATGCTGTCGCGACATCGTCACAGAGGCGACCCGGCAATCGGGAGTTCCGATTGCCCGCGGATTGTCGCGATCCTCACCAAGGAGAGCAAAATGCCCAAGATGAAGACCAAGGCCAGCGCCAAGAAGCGCTTCCGGATGACGGCCAATGGCCGCGTCAAGGCAGGCGCCGCCGGCAAGCGCCACGGCATGATCAAACGCTCCAACGACTTCCTGCGCGATGCGCGCGGCACGATGATCCTGTCCAAGCCCGACGAGCGGATCGTCAAGATCTACATGCCCTACAACCGCTAAGCGGCCCGGGCTTTTTAGAGAATTCAGGAGTTTAGATCATGGCACGAGTGAAACGGGGCGTTACGTCCCACGCCAAGCACAAGAAGATTCTGAAGCAGGCCGCCGGTTTCTACGGTCGCCGCAAGAACACCATCCGCGCCGCCAAGGCCGCCGTCGACCGGTCGAAGCAGTATGCGACCCGCGATCGCCGGGTGAAGAAGCGGAATTTCCGCGCCCTGTGGATCCAGCGCATCAATGCCGCCGTCCGCGAGCATGGCATGACCTATGGCCGCTTCATCGACGGTCTGAACAAGGCCGGCATCGAGGTCGACCGCAAGGTCCTGTCCGACATCGCCATCCACGAGCCCGAGGCCTTCGGTGCGCTGTGCGAGCAGGCCAAGTCGGCGCTTGCCTACCTCAAGGAAAGCGAATTTGACGGTGCCTACGAGCGCGCCGTTGGCGAGACGCGCGCGGCCTGAGGCCAGCGCAACTCTTGACGCTTACGGGCCCGCGCCGCACTGCCGCGCGGGCCTTTTCATGTCGGCGGGTCCGATCGGGCCGCGGTCCGGGCGCATGTCGCGCGGGGACCTTCGGCGCACGGTCGTCCGGCCTACGCAAGCAGTATGGGAGCAACGGATGAGCGATCTTCAGGCACTGGAAGCCCATCTCTCCGAACAGGTCGCGGCCGCCGCCGACGAGGCGCAGCTGGAGGCGATCCGCGTCGCCGAGCTCGGCAAGAAGGGCCGCATCTCCGAGCTCCTGAAGGGTCTCGGCAAGATGAGCCCCGACGAGCGCCGCGTCGAAGGCCCGAAGCTGAACGGCCTGCGCGATCGCGCCCTGGCGCTGATCAACGCCCGCCGCGAGGAACTCGCCGACGCCGCGATCGCCGTGCGCCTCGCCGCCGAGCGGGTCGACGTGACCCTGCCGGTGCGCCCCAGCCCCGCCGCCCGCGGCCGCATTCACCCGATCAGCCAGGTCATCGACGAGATCACCGCGATCTTCGCCGATATGGGTTTCGCCATCGCCGAAGGGCCGGACATCGAGACCGACCACTACAATTTCACGGCGCTGAACTTTCCCGAGGGCCATCCGGCCCGCGAGATGCACGACACCTTCTTCCTGAAGCCGGACGCTGCGGGCGAGCGCAAGGTGCTGCGCACCCACACCTCGCCGGTGCAGATCCGCACCATGGAAACGACGAAGCCGCCGCTGCGCATCGTCATTCCTGGCCGCACCTACCGGCAGGATTCCGACGCGACCCATTCGCCGATGTTCCACCAGGTCGAGGGTCTCGTCATCGACAAGACCGCCAATGTGGCGAACATGAAATGGGTGCTGGAGGAGTTCTGCAAGGCGTTCTTCGAGGTGCCGTCGCTGAACATGCGCTTCCGGCCGTCCTACTTCCCCTTCACCGAGCCGAGCCTCGAGGTCGACATCCAGTGCGACCGGTCGAACCCGGGCGAGGTGCGCTTCGGCGAGGGCTCGGACTGGATGGAGATCCTGGGCTGCGGCATGGTGCATCCGAACGTGCTGCGCCATGGCGGGCTCGACCCGGACGAGTATCAGGGCTTTGCCTGGGGCATGGGCATCGACCGCATCGCCATGCTGAAATACGGCATGCCGGATCTGCGCGCCTTCTTCGATTCCGACGTGCGCTGGCTGGAGCATTACGGCTTCCGCCCGCTCGACATGCCGACCCTGTTCGGCGGCCTGTCGACGTGACATTGATGACCGCCGCCGTGTCCTTTTCGGACCTGCGGCGCGTCGTTCCGAGTTGACTGTCCACCCGCAAGCAGGAGCCTTCGCCATGTCGGCACGCATGACCGTCCTCGAAGTGATTGCCGTCGTGGCCGGCGCGGTCATCGGCCTCCTGGCGCTCGACTTCGCCAGCTGGCTGTTTGCCGACACGAGCTTCTTCGCGCTCCTGGCCTCGCCCGGCCGTATCGTCGTGGCGCTGGTGACGGTCGGCCTCTTCGCCTTCTACTACCGCTCCATGTCCCAGACCCCGGCGGCGCTGGCCTCGTTCTTCACCGGTGTCGGCCTGCCGGCGATCCTCGACCGCTTCGGCTTCGATTCGCTGCTGCCCTGGGGCACGCTGCTCGTCCTCTACGTCGTCTTTGCCATCGTCGCCCTGCTGACCTATCGCTTCGTCCATGCCACGGCGCTGGCGCAGGGCGTCGCCGACGACATCGCCGGGCCGAAGCGGCGCGACGATTTCTGAGCCCCGTGGCCGGAGCGCCTGCAGGCGCCCCGGCGAAGACACGCGCGCCGCGGCCCCGCAGCCATCCGGCGCATTTCCCACGGCCGATCGGCCCGTCCGCAACGAGACTGAACCGAACCGATGAAATTCACGCTTTCCTGGCTCAAGGACCATCTCGACACCGACGCCTCGCTGGCCGAGATCTGCGAACGCCTGACCATGATCGGCCTCGAGGTCGAGGCCGTCGACGACCGCGCCGTCTTCGCGCCCTTCCGCATCGCCCGTGTCCTGAGCGCCGAGCGCCACCCGGACGCCGACAAGCTGCAGGTGCTGAGCGTCGATGCCGGCCCCGAGGTCAATGACGGCAAGCCGCTGCAGGTGGTCTGCGGTGCGCCGAATGCGCGGGCCGGGATGGTCGGCGTCCTGGCGACGCCGGGCACCTATGTGCCGGGCATCGACACCACCCTGTCGATCGGCCGCATCCGGGGCGTCGAATCCCACGGCATGATGTGCTCCGAGCGCGAGCTGGAGCTGTCCGACAGCCATGACGGCATCATCGATCTCGCCGCGGACGCGCCGGTGGGCACGCGCTTTGCCGATTATGCCGACCTCGCCGACCCGGTCATCGAGATCAACCTGACGCCGAACCGGCCCGACGCCACCGGTGTCGCCGGCATCGCCCGCGATCTGGCCGCCTCGGGCATGGGAACGCTGAAGACCGCCGCGCCCGAGCGCATCGAGGGCGAGGGCGACTGCCCCGTCGCCCTGTCGGTGGAAAGCGCGACCTGCACCGGCTTTGCCCTGCGCAAGGTCTCGGGCGTCGCCAACGGCGCCTCGCCGGAATGGATGCAGAAGCGGCTGAAGGCGATCGGCCTGCGCCCGATCAACGCGCTCGTCGACATCACCAATTACGTCACCTTCGACCGCGGTCGCCCGCTGCACGTCTTCGACGCCGCCAAGGTCGCCGGCGGCCTCGTCGTGCGCGATGCCCGCGACGGCGAGGAGGTTCTGGCCCTCGACGAGCGGACCTACGCGCTGTCGGCCGGCATGTGCGTCATCGCCGACGACAACGGCGTCGAATCCATCGCCGGCATCATGGGCGGCGAGCATTCGGGCTGCGATGCGGCGACGACCGACGTCCTGATCGAATCGGCGCTTTGGGACCCGCGCGCCATCGCCCGCACCGGCCGCAGCCTCGGCATCATCACCGATGCGCGCTACCGCTTCGAGCGCGGCGTCGATCCCGACTTCATGGAGCCGGGCCTCGATCTGGCGACGCGTCTCGTCCTCGATCTGTGCGGCGGCACGCCATCGCGCCGCGTCGTCGTCGAGAGCACCACGCCGGCGCCGGCGCCCATCGTCCTGCCCTTCACCGAGACCGAGCGCCTGACCGGCATCCAGGTGGACCGCGACCGGCAGGTCGCCATTCTGGAAAGCCTCGGCTTTGCCGTGTTGCCGGACGGCGAGACCGCCAGCGTCGTCAGCCCGAGCTGGCGCCCGGACATCGACGGCAAGGCCGATCTCGTCGAGGAAGTCATGCGCCTCGTCGGCGTCGACACGATCGCGCCGCAGCCGCTGCCCTCAGCCGGTGCCGTTGGCGGACGCATCCTCACCGTGCCGCAGATCCGCGACCGCGCCGCGCGCCGGGCGCTGGCCGCCCGAGGCATGGTGGAGACGGTGAGCTACAGCTTCATTGCCGAGAGCCACGCAGTGGCCTTTGGCGGCGGCGCGGCGGCGCTGAAGCTGGAAAACCCGATCTCGGCGGACATGTCGGACATGCGTCCCTCGCTGCTGCCGGGCCTGATCGCGGCGGCGGCGCGCAACGCCGCCCGCGGCCATGGCGATACGGCGCTGTTCGAGGTGGCGGCGATCTACCGCTCGGACGAGCCGGACGGCCAGCTGCGCGTCGCCGGCGGCCTGCGCCGCGGCACCGCCATCATGTCCGGCGGCGGCCGGTCGTGGAACGGCAATGCCTCCGCCGTCTCGGTGTACGACGCCAAGGCCGACGCCATCGCGGCGCTGGAGGCCGCCGGCGCGCCGGTCGACCGGCTGATGATCGAGGCGCCGGCGAGCGACTGGTACCATCCGGGCCGCTCCGGCCGGATCAAGCTGGGGCCGAAGGTGGTGCTGGCGGAGTTCGGCGAATTCCACCCCAGGACGCTGAAGACGCTGGATGCATCGGGACCGCATTGCGGCTTCGAGGTGTTTCTCGACGCGATCCCGACGCCCAAGCGCAAGGCGACCCGCACCAAGCCGGTGCTGGCCCTGTCGGCCTTCCAGCCGGTGCGCCGCGACTTCGCCTTCGTCGTCGATAGCGACGTGGACGCGCTGAAGCTGGTGCGCGCCGCCGAGGGCGCTGACCGCAAGCTGGTCGGCGAGGTCCGCGTCTTCGACGTCTTCACCGGCGCGGCGCTCGGCGAGAACCGCAAGTCGGTGGCGCTGGAAGTCACCCTCAATCCGGTCGAGCGGACCCTGACCGAAGAGGATCTGGAGGCGGTGTCGGCCAAGATCGTCGCACAGGTCGAAAAAGCCACCGGCGGCACGCTGCGAGCGTAACCGTCCGGAGCGTCCGGCGGGCGCACTCGGCGCGCGTTGCTGTCGGGCGGCGGCGTGTGGTTCTGCTGTGGAGCGGGCCGCATCGGCGCTGGGGCATGGGTCCTCGGGTTGAACCCGAGGATGACGCGCGTTGATGGAGTGCACTGCCCGTCGAGGGGACATGGCGCTGCCGGAGCAACGTGCGGGCGTTCGCCACCGGGCGGCGGCCCGCTTTGGCGGGGCTGCCTGAAAGGGGCTCTGTTATTGCGGCTGTGGCGTCGCAGCCGCCTCGCGGGTGCCGGTGGCCCGGCGGCGTCCGTATTCACGCCTTAATAGACCTCGAACTGCATCAGGTCTTCTGCGCCATCCAGACCTTATGGATGGCACCCTGCGGCTCGTCGAAGACCGCCATGCGGACGGTGAAGCCGGCCTCCGCCAGGAGCACCCGGTAACCGGCATCGGAGTAGCTGGCATAGGCGAAGGGCACGTCGAACATCGTGTCGCGGACGCTCGAATGGGACGGTCCGCTGGTGAACAGCAGCCAGCCGCCGGGACGCAGCCAGGCGGCGAAGCGGCCCATCATCGCGGTCTGGTCGCCATGGTCCAGATGAAAGAAGCTGTCCCAGGCGACGATTGCATCGAAGGACACGGCCGGGAGATAGGCCCGCATGTCGCACAGGATGGTCCGCACCTGCGGGTAGGCCCGCCGGAAATGCGCCAGCATGGCGGCCGAGCCGTCGAGGGCGGTGACCGAGATGCCGGCCTCCAGAAGATGCGCCAGCCCCGCGTGACCGGTACCGCAGCCGCAATCCAAGAGCCGCGCCCCGGACGGTAGCGCCGCCGCCAGTTGCGCGTAGAAGGGCGGCTCCCAGGGCTTCAGCCGGCGCGCGGCCTCGAAGCGGTCGGCGATGATGTCGTAGCCCGCAACGGCGGGGTGCAGCTCCGCGCTCATGTCGCCGTCATGCCGCGGCGGCCAGTCGCTCGCCGGCCATGCGGTAGGAGATCGCCTCGGCCAGATGGATGCGCCGGACCATGTCGTCGCCGTCGAGATCGGCGAGGGTGCGCGCGACCTTGAGGATGCGGTGATAGGCGCGGGCGGAGAAGCGCATCTGTTCCGCCGCGTCCTGCAGGAGACGCTGGCCCTCCCGGTCGGGCTCGGCGACGCTTTCGATCAGGGCGGCCGGACAATGGGAGTTGCGGGTCGAGCCGGGCAGGCCGAGGCTCTCGTAGCGCTCCGTCTGCAGGGCGTGGGCGGCGGCGACGCGCGCCATGACGTCGGCCGAGGATTCCGCCGGCTGCGGCCTGATCAGGTCGGCGGCCGTCACCGCAGGCACGTCGACGCGGATGTCGATCCGGTCCATCAGCGGGCCGGAGATGCGGGCCTGGTAGTCGGCGGCGCAGCGCGGGCCACGGGCACAGCTGCGGCCCGGCTCTCCCGCCATGCCGCACCGGCAGGGATTCATCGCGGCGACGAGCTGCATCTTGGCCGGGTAGGTGACCCGGTGATTGGCCCGGGCGATGACGCTTTCGCCGGCCTCCAGCGGCTGGCGCAGGGAATCCAGCACGACCGGCGAGAATTCGGGGAATTCGTCGAGGAAGAGGATGCCGCGATGGGCGAGCGAGACCTCACCGGGCCGCGCCCTCAGGCCGCCGCCGACCATCGCCGCCATCGAGGCCGAATGATGCGGCGCGCGGAACGGACGGCGATCCGACAGCTTGCCGCCGGACAATTCCCCGGCGATCGAGGCGATCATCGACACTTCGAGGAGTTCGCGCGGCGTCAGCGCCGGCAGGATCGACGGCAGGCGCTGCGCCAGCATCGACTTGCCCGAACCGGGCGGTCCGACCATCAGGAGATTGTGGCCGCCCGCCGCGCTGATCTCCAGCGCCCGCTTGGCGACGATCTGGCCCTTGATCTCGGCAAGGTCCGGCAGGTCGGACGGCGCGGCCCGGATGGCCGGCTCCGGCCGGGCGATGATCTGCGTGCCGCGGAAATGATTGGCGATCTGGATCAGGCTGCGGGCGGCGACGATGTCCATGTCCTGGCTCGCCCAGGCCGCCTCCGCGCCGCTCTCGGCCGGGCAGATCAGGCCGAGGCCGATGGCATTGGCGCCCATTGCCGCGGGCAGCGCCCCGGCGACCGCGGTGGTCATGCCGTCGAGGGAGAGTTCGCCCAAGACGACATAGCCGGCCAGCGCATCGGACGGGATCGCGCCGAGTGCCGCCATCAGGCCGAGCGCGATCGGCAGGTCGTAATGGCTGCCCTCCTTGGGCAGGTCGGCGGGGGCGAGATTGACGGTCACCTTCTTGGGCGGCATCGACAGGCCCGAGGCATGCAGGGCGGCCTGGACGCGCTCGCGGCTCTCGGCCACCGCCTTGTCCGGCAGGCCGACGACCTGGATGCCGACCTTGCCCGGCGCCACCATCACCTGCACGTCGACGGGAATCGCCTCGATGCCCTGAAACGCCACCGTCTTGACCCGCGATACCATCGCCACCACCCCTCGTGATGAACTCCGGCCCACTCATTTTGCCGGAAAGCGACGTTAGGTAAGCATGGAAATCGGAATGAAACAAGAACAGGACAGAAACAAATCGGCGCCAGAGTGAGTCGCCGCCCAGCGACGGCTTGATGGTTAAGCCATCGTTAACGCGTCAAGCAGATGGCGCGCGCCGCGCGGGGCTCAAAGCTGCGCCATGAGAAAGACGGTGGCCGACAGGGCCAGCAGGCCCGCCACCATGAAGCCGCCGTTCCAGACCACCCCGACGCGGAAGGCGCTGGTATGGCCGAGCCGGCCGATCAGCAGCGTCGTCGCCGTGAAGGGCGAGGAGGCGCCGGTGAGCGCCCAGCCGGCGGTCAGCGCGACGACCACGACATTCGGCGACACGCCCATGGCGGCGGCCGACGGCAGCAGGGGCGCCAGCAGCGATACCGACAGGATCGGGTTCATGCCGAGCTGGCCGAGCAGGGGGATGATCCAGACGATGGCGACAAGGATCACCGAGACCGGGATGGCGTCCAGCGCCAGGGCCTGATCGGCGATCAGCGGCTGCAGCAACTCGCCGCCGGTGGCACCGATGAAGCCGGCCATGACCAGGAGGATCAGCTCGGACTGGAAGGAGGGGATGTCGATGAGGGCTAGCCGCTTCAGCCGCGTGGCGGTGCGCGCCGCCGTTCCGCTCTCGCCGCGGGACTGGATGACGATCCAGCCGATGGCGATGGTCGGCACCAGCAGCATCACCACCGCGATCACCCGCAGCCCGGTCAGAAGCTCCAGTACCGCGACGCCCGAAAAGAGCAGGACGAGCAGCGCCAAGAGCGGCTTCAGGTCGCGCCAGCCGCCGATCGGGTCGCGCCGTGCCGGCGCCGGCTGGGTCAGCTTCGGCTTGAAATAGGTGTCCAGCGCCCAGCCGATGAAGGTGACGAGGGCCGCGTTGAAGATCGCGAAGACGGCCGCCCCGCTCCATGACGAGCCGGGAATGACCGAGGTGGAGATGGCCATGGCGAAGGCCAGCGGCGACCAGGTGAGCGAGGCGACGAAGCCGCGCTGGATCGCCAGCAGCATGCGCCGGTTGCGGATCTCGCGGATCTCGGCATTGGGCTCGCGGCTGGCGATGCTTTCGGTCAGCCCGCCCAAAAGCGAGATCGCGCCGTAGCTGAGGATCAGCGCGAAGAGATGGCCGCCGGTGGTCAGCGCCAGATAGCGTTTGCCGGGCGGCTGGCTGGCGAGATACTGCCCGCATCGCTCGATCGCCGGCGAGGCGGCGGCGGGACCGCGCAGCGAGGCGAGCGCGATGAAGAAGGCCGCGATGAAGCCGCCCTGTTCGAGCCCCTTTATCGTGATGGCGAGCCAGTCGGCACGGGTGAAGAGGGCGATGGCGACGAGGCCGAGGCCGAGCGCCACGAAGGCCTGGCGCGACCAGGGCGCCCGCGGCGTGGCGAGAACCAGGAAGACGAGGATGCCGGCGGCCGCGACCAGCCCTGCGCCCGCGCTGCCCACCCATTCGCGCAGAAGGATGGCGACGCCCGTGACGATCAGAACGACACCGATGAGACGGTCGATCAACGCTTGCGAACTCCGCGGAGGGACGAGGCGGCGGGAAACTCCCTCTGTCTTAGCATTCCCGGGCGGCGCGTCACGTCTCGCCGGCGAGATTTGCACCGGATCGTCGCCTGGGGATCGGGGAGCGGCGCGGGGCGGCGGGGGTTTGTCACGCGGGCAGACCGGCGGTATGACGCGCCATGCCCCTGACCGTCGCCACCTTCTATCGTTTTGTCACGCTCGACGACCTTCCCGCGCTGAAGGCCGAGCTTGCCGCCTTGTGCGCCGACACCGGGACGCGCGGCACGATCCTCATCGCCCCGGAGGGGATCAACGGCACGCTGGCGGGGCCGCAGGACGGCGTGGCGACGATGGTCGCGCATCTCGACCGGCGCTGCGGCATCGGCCGCGGCGAGTTGAAATTCTCGGCGGCCGAGGACTGGCCCTTTGCCCGCACCAAGGTGCGCATCCGGCCCGAGATCATCACCATGCGGGCGCCCGAGGCCGACCCCTCCCGGCGCGTCGGCACCTATGTCGCCCCTTCCGACTGGAACGCCCTGATCGACGATCCGGAGGTGCTCGTCCTCGACACCCGCAATCGCTACGAGACCAAGGTCGGCGGCTTTGCCGGCGCGGTGGATCCGGCGATCGACAGCTTCACCGACTTCAAGACCTATGTGGAGACAGCGCTCGACCCGGCCGAGCACCGCAAGGTGGCGATGTTCTGCACCGGCGGCATCCGCTGCGAGAAGGCCTCGGCCTACATGCTGTCCAAGGGGTTCGAGAGCGTCTTCCACCTCAAGGGCGGCATCCTGCAATATCTCGAGGACGTGCCGCAGGAAGACAGCCGCTGGGAGGGCGACTGCTACGTCTTCGACGGCCGCGTCGCCGTCGGCCACGGCCTGGCGCAGACGGACTGGACCGCCTGCTATGGCTGCGGCCAGCCGCTGTCGCCGGAAGAGCGCGCCGACCCGGCCTTCGAGGAGGGGGTCTCCTGCGCCCATTGCATCGACCGGCTGACCGAGGAAAAGGCCGCGTCGCTGCGCGAGCGGCAGCGGCAGATCATGCGGGAGACCGGGCGCGGCTGAGCGGCCCGCCGGCCGTCAGAAGGGCAGCCCCACATAATTCTCGGCAAGCGATGTCTGCGCCGCCTCGGAATCGGCTAGATAGTCGAATTCCGCCTCCTGGATCCGCTGCGAAAAGGCGCCATGCTCCTCGAAACGGTGGATCATCGAGGTGAACCACCAGGAGAAGCGCTCGGCCTTCCACACCCGCGCCAGCGCGGTCTCGGAATAGGCGTCGAGCAGGCCGTCATCCTTGTCGAGATAATGGGCGATCAGGGCGCGCGACAGGTAATGGATGTCGGAGACCGCCAGGTTGAGCCCCTTGGCGCCGGTCGGCGGCACGATATGGGCGGCGTCGCCCGCGAGGAACATCCGGCCGTAGCGCATCGGCTCGGCGACGAAGGAGCGCAGCGGCGCCAGCGACTTCTCGATCGACGGCCCGCGCACCAGATTGCCGGCGACCGCGGAGGGCAGCCGCGCCTGCAATTCGTCGAAGAAGCGCTCGTCCGGCCAGTTGGCGACATCGTCGTCGGCATCGCACTGGATGTAATAGCGCGAGAGCTGCGGATTGCGCAGCGAGCACAGCGCAAAGCCGCGGCTGTGATTGGCGTAGATCAGCTCTTCCTGGATCGGCGGCGTGCGGGACAGGACACCGAGCCAGGCGAAGGGATAGACCCGCTCGAAGGTCTCGATGCTGGCGGCGGGGATCGCCTGTCGGCAGACGCCGTGGAAGCCGTCGCAGCCCGCGATGAAGTCGCATTCCAGCCGCTGTTCGCCGTCGCGCGTGCGGTAGGTGACGAAGGGGGCGTTGCCGGTGATGTCCTGGGGCGTGACGTCCTCGACCTCGTGGACGACCGGCACGCCGGCCTCGTCGAGGGCGTCGTAGAGATCGTGGGTCACCTCGGTCTGGCCATAGACTGTGACGGTCTTGCCGCCGGTCAGTTCGCGCAGGTCGACATGCAGCATCTCGCCGCGCCAGGCGATGTCGAAGCCGTCATGGACGAGCCCCTCGCGGTCCATCCGCGCGCCGAGGCCGACGGTGCGCAGGAGATCCGTGGTGCCCTGTTCGAGGACGCCGGCGCGAATGCGCGACAGGACGTAGTCGCGGCTCTTGCGCTCCAGGACGACGCTCTCGATGCCGGCGCGGTGCAGGATGAGCGCGAGCAGCAGGCCGGCCGGGCCACCGCCGATGATGGCGACGCGGGTGCGGGTCGTCGTCACGCGGCGTTCCGCCGATGTGCGGCCGCGGTGCGGGCCTTGATCTCGCGCAGGGTGGAGAGCTCCAGTTCGGTCGGCGGCGGCGTCTCGCCGACATCGGCCGCATAGACGACGTCCCAGTCGCAGCTCGCGGCGATCGCCTCGCGCGAGGCGCCCGGGTGGATGGAATTGACCTCGAATTCCTTCGTCTGCGGGTTCGGCCGCCAGACTGCCATGTCGGTGACCAGCAGCGTCGGCCCCCTGGTGGTGATGCCGAGGTCCTGGCGGTCCGAGCCGCCCTTGCCGTGGCCGAAGGAAGTGAAGAAGTCGATCGCCTTCACCATGCCGCGCTTCGTCTGCTTCATGGTGATGAACACCTCGCCGCAGGACGAGGCGATCTCCGGCGCGCCGCCGCCGCCGGGCAGGCGGGTCTTCGGATAGGCGTAGTCGCCGATCACCGTGGTGTTGATATTGCCGAAGGGATCGAGCTGCGCCGCGCCGAGGAAGCCGATGGAGATGCGGCCGCCCTGCAGCCAGTAGCGGAACATCTCCGGCACAGAGACGGTGGTCAGCGCCGTCTCGCAGAGTTCGCCGTCGCCGATGGACAGGGGCAGGACGCTCGGCGCCGTGGCGATGGTGCCGCTCTCGTAGATCAGGGTGATGTCCGGCGCATGGGTGAGCCGGGCGACGTTGCAGGCGGCCGAGGGCGCGCCGATGCCGACGAAGCAGACGTCGTCGTTCGACAGCGCCCGCGCGGCGGCGATGGTCATCATCTCGTCGGGCGTGAAGTCCGCACTCGCCATCACATCTTCCCCTTCAGCGTCTCGACGCGGCCGGCGAAATCCTCCGGCCCGGCCTGCATGACATGGGTCTCGATCCAGGCCCTGAACCGGTCCATGTCCGCGGCGATCTCGTCCCATTCGACATAGGCCGCATTGTCGCGGCCGTAGTAGCCGCGGGCATAGGACGGATGGGCGCCGCCGGGCACATGGGCAATCGCGCTGATCGTCCAGTGCGGCAGGATGGTGAGGTTCGGATGGGCGTCGTCGAAATCGTCGACGATCTCCTCCACGGTGATGACGGCGCGTCTGGCCGCCAGCACCGCCTCCTTCTGGACGCCGAGAATGCCCTCGATCAGGACATTGCCCTTCCGGTCGGCCTTCTGGGCATGGATGAAGGTGACGTCCGGTCGGATCGCGGGAACGGCGGCCAGTTCCTCGCCGGTGAAGGGGCAGGTGACCGAGCGGATGTTCGCATTGACCGCCTTCAGCCCGGCGCCCTTGTAGCCGCGGAACACCGCCATCGGCAGGCCGGCGGCGCCCGCCTCATAGGCATTGGCGAGCGCGGCGTGGGAGTGTTCCTCCAGTTCCAGCGCCTGCGGCACGCCGTTCTCCACCGCGTCGCGCACGCGCCGCAGCAGGCCGACGCCGGGATTGCCGAGATAGGAGAAGATCATCTTCTTCACGAGGCCGCAGCCGACGAGCTGGTCGTAGACGAGGTCGGGCGTCAGCCGCACGAGGGTCAGGTTGCCGATCCCCTGGCGGATCACCTCATGGGCGGCCGCATGGGGGATGAGATGGGTGAAGCCCTCGAAGGCCGCGATGTCGCCGGGCCGCAGATTGTCGGCGACGGCGTCTTTCAGTGTCTTGAACTGTGCCATGGATCTCTTTGCAGCCGTCAGATGTCGAAGAAGATCGTCTCGTTCTCACCCTGCAGGTGGATGTCGAACCGATAGGTCGGCACGTCGCCCTCCTGCGTGCGCGGCGCGATCAGCGTCTGGACCCGCGCGCGGTGCTCGATGCGCGCCAGCACCGGATCGGCCGCATTGGCCGTCTCCTCGTCGCCGAAATACATGCGGGTGTGCAAGCCGAGATTGATGCCGCGCGCGACGATCCAGACCGTCACATGCGGCGCCTGGGGGCGGCCATCCTTGAACGGGACCTTGCCCGGCTTGATGGTCTCGAAGACGAACTCGCCGGTGGTCATGTCGCCGGGCGAGCGGCCGAAGCCGGCAAAATGCGGATCGGCGGTGCCGCGGGTCTCGGACGGGCCGGGATAGAGCCCCTGCGCATCGGCCTGCCAGATCTCGACCAGGGCGTCCTTCAGCGCGGTGCCGACGCCGTCGAAGACGCGGCCGACGATGCGGATGCGCTCGCCTTGCGTCTCGGCGTCGACCATGCGGGCGCCGAGATCCTCGGCATAGACGCCCTCGATGCCGCTGTAGTTCGGCGTGCAGCCGATATGGACGTAAGGCCCGGCGGTCTGCGACGGCGATTCCTTCAGATAGGGAAGCGGCTGGACCATCAATTGCCCTCCGTCCGGTTCTCGAACAGGGTCGACCGGCGCCCGCGCAGGACGATGTCGAAGCGATAGGCGCGGCTGTCCATCGGCACGGCATTGTTCATGTCGAGCGGCGCGATCAGCCGTTCGACCGCAGCCCGGTCGGGGATCGTCGCGACGATCGGGCAGCGCCAGATCAGCGGATCGCCCTCGAAATACATCTGGGTGATCAGCCGCTGGGCAAAGCCGTGGCCGAAGACCGAGAAATGGATATGGGCCGGCCGCCAGTCATTGACGCCGTTCGGCCAGGGATCGGCGCCGGGCTTGATGGTGCGCAGGCGGTAGCTGCCGTCGGCATCGGTGAGGGTGCGTCCGCAGCCGCCGAAATTCGGATCGAGCGGCGCCAGATAGGTTTCCTTCTTGTGCCGGTAACGCCCGCCCGCATTGGCCTGCCAGAATTCCAGCAGCGCGCCGGGAACGCCCCTGCCGGTCTCGTCGAGCACCCGGCCATGGACGATGATGCGCTGGCCGATCGGCTCGCCGCCATGGGCGAAATTGCGCAGGAGGTCGTTGTCGGTCTCGCCGATCAGGTCGTGGCCGAAGACCGGGCCGGTCATCTCCGAGACGGTGTTGTCGAGCGAGATCGGCGCCTTCTGCGGCGAGCGGGTGACGCTCGTCTTGTAGCCGGGCGTATAGGCGGCCGGGTGCCAGTTGCGGTCGCGCTGGAAGAAGGATCCGCCGCTCATGCGGGGCCTGCCTCCGCGGCCTTGTCGATCGCGGCATAGACCGACTTGGCGATCTTGATGGCGTGGTTGGCGGCCGGCACGCCGGCATAGACGGCGACGTGCAGCAGCGCTTCCAGAACGTCCTCGCGGGTCGCGCCGGTATTGGCCGTGGCGCGCACATGCATGGCGACCTCGTCGTCCTGGCCGAGCGCGGCCAGGAGCGCGATGGTGACGATGGAGCGTTCGCGATGGGTGAAGTGCGGCCGCGACCAGACCGTGCCCCAGGCGCCCTCGGTGATGAAGCTCTGGAAGGGCGCGTCGAACCCGTCGCTCTGGCGCTGGGCGCGATCGACATGGGCGTCGCCGAGCACGGCACGGCGTACTCTCATGCCCGCCTGGTAGCGCTCGCTGGGGTCCTGCTGCATGGTTCCTCCCGGTCTCCGTCAGCTCAACCCGTTCACTATCAGCCGCCTGAAAACTCATGTAAAATGAATTCCAGCGCAGTTCGCATAACCGTGAGATTATGGAAATCGACCCACGGGTTCGTCTGAGACATCTGAAGACCTTCATCGAGGTAGCCCGCTCCGCCAGTCTCGGCAAGGCTGCCGTGCGGCTGAACGTGTCGCAGCCCGCCGTCTCCAAGACCCTGTCCGAACTCGAGGAGATGCTGGGCGCGCGCCTCGTCAGCCGCGGGCGCGGCGGGGCGACGCTGACGCCGGTGGGGCGGATGTTCCATTCCTATGCCTCGGCGAGCCTTGCCGCCCTCAGCCAGGGCATCGAGGGCGTCGCCGAGACGCTGGCCGCATCGCAGCTGCGCCTGACCATCGGGGCGCTGCCGAGCGTCGCCGCGCGGATCGTGCCGGACGCGGCAATCGAGATGGCGCGGACCGCCCCAGAGGCGGGGCTGACCATCGTTTCCGGACCCAATGCCTATCTCCTGTCGCAGCTTGCGTCCGGCGCCCTCGACCTGGTGATCGGCCGGCTCGGACAGCCCGACGCGATGGCCGGCTTCAGCTTCGCCCAGCTCTATTCCGAGCGGGTCAGTCTCGTCGTGCGCCCCGGCCATCCGCTGCTGAGCGCCGCCGATCCCGGCCTGATTGCCGCCTATCCGCTGATCTTTCCCGATGCGGATGCCGCCATCCGGACGATCGCCGAGCGCTACTTCATCGCCCATGGCCTGACCCGCCGCCGCGACCGCATCGAGACCGTCGTCGACAGTTTCGGCCGCGCCTATGTCCGCAAGACCGACGCGGTCTGGTTCATCTCGTCGGGTGTGGTGGCGCTGGACGTGGCCGACGGCATGCTGGCGGAACTGCCCGTCGACATGGCCGAGACGCTGGGGCCGGTCGGCCTGACCATGCGCGGGGAGGGCGATCCGTCACCGGCACTCCGGCTGTTCATCGCCGCGATCCGCGCCACGGTGGAAGCGCACGGGCTGGCCCGCTGACGCGGCAGCACGGTCGGCCTCGCACGCGGGCGGCCCGACGCAGTTTCCAAGGCGCCGCGAGCCGCCATTAACGGCCCGCTAACCATAAATGTGGAAGGTCGCAGCGAGGGACACCCGATGCGACCAGCTCTGCCACTCCTGTTCACGCTCGCCATCGTCGGCGGATGCACCAGCATCCCCTCGCGCTGCTATGTGACGCTCGACAATGGCGGCGGCCCGACCGCCGAGGCCTGCGAGACCGGGCCGGAACTCATCGTGCGGCCGATCACCCCGACCAACGCCGCCTATTACGTCCCGCCCTATGTCATCGCGGCCCTGTCCTATGAAGGATTCCTGGTGCCCCGGGAGCCGGCCGTCGACGCGGATGCGGACGGGGAGCCCGCCGGTGCTGACGCGGATTGGGAAATGCCAGCAGGTGACGCGACCGACGCCGCCGTGGCGCCCGCCTGGCCGCTGCCGGCCGCAGGCCAGACACCCTGGCGGCAGACGGTCACCGGGACGCAAGGCCTCGCCATCGCCTTTGCCGACGACGAGGACGGCGTGACGGCGGACGATCTCGAACGCTTCTGGGATGCCGGATTGATGGTGACGCCGACGCGCACGGCGCCGCCCGTCGGCGCGCCGGAGAACCGGCTGCCGCAGGCCTATACGATCGACGGCGAAATCCGCTATCGCCGACCGGACGCGTTTGACGGGATGAGCTTCCCGATCTCTAGCGCGCTGTCTCCATGAGCAGCGGAATGCCGTTCAGGATGGCGTGGCCGGGGGGCAGGATCTTGACCCGTCGCGACGGCTTGGTGTCGGAGGATTCGACGACGATCGCCGTGCCCTCGGTCTCGAAAACGTAATTCACCCCGTCGCAACGCACGGGGCTGCCGAACAGGCCTTCGGAAAAGGACTCGATGTCGATCGCATCGCACCGGTTGATGGTGGTGCTCTCCACCTTGCGGGTGGCGCGATCCTGGACGAGGGCGTTCAGCGTATAGCCACGCTCCTCTTCGACGAATTCGAAGGCGAGCCCGTATTCCGGCAGCGGAGCGGGCGTAGTGGCGGGGGGAGATTTCTCCCCGAAGGGAATGGTCAGGCCGGCGGCCAGGACGAGTGCTGCCGTGAAGCTGGCGGTGACGGTCATCGGCGTCCGCTCCTTCTGTGGCAAGGGTGAAGGGGGAGCGGGCACATCGGCTCGCTCCCCCTTCGTGCGATGTCAGCAGGCGCCTTCGACGAGCGTGTAGTGATCCTGCTCGACGAGCTTCCGCGTGGTCTTGTACACGGCCGGATTGCGGCGCTTGACGATGGTGGCGCCGTCGACGAAGTCGCCGACCCAGGAGCGGCTCTCGCCGACGACCTTCTTGCCACGGGTATTGTAGATGTAGGTGGAAGGCACGTACTCGACGCAATATGCCTTCTCGTTGTTTTCGGCGATGTGCCGCTTGTATGTTTTGGCTTCGGCGGTCGCCGAAAACGCGAGCACCGCAGCGATAGCGGAAATGCTAAGCAGGACCTTGCGCATGGAAAAAACGCCTCCGTTGTTTTGATGTAGCGCAAGGGGAGGATTGAATCATATCTGACGAATATCAACAGGATTATGCTGACTTAGGGGAAGTTTTTGCTTCACCGCGCGAGTTGTGCCAAGTTGAGACAAAATCTGTGCTGTTATGGCGCGACGGACGGCGCATCTGACCCATGTTGTTCATAAGGCAGAGGAAATCCCCGCATGTTCCTCTGCGGTATGCCCGGTGGTTGCCGTCGGGTTTGCGACGGAGCGGTAGTCGCCATGCGCGGCGTGCTGCCGGGGTGACGCCGTCCGGTCTCAGTCCTCGACGAGAATGGTCCCGGCGACCTCGATGCCGAAGCCGGTGAGGCCGACATAGGCGCGCTCATGCGTCGCCACGACCGAGATCGAGCGCACGCCGAGATCGCGCAGGATCTGCGCCCCGACGCCGATCTCCCGCCAGCGCTGCTGGCGCTTCAGGGCACTGCCGTGGCGTTCGCCATCGGCATGGTCGGCAACCGTCTCGCCGGTCTCGAAATCATCGACATTGGGCGTGCGCAGCAGCATCAGGACGCCGGAGCCGTGGCTCTTCAGCCGGTCGACGGCGATCTCCACCCAGGTCTTGGTCTCCCGCGTGCGGCCGAACAGGTCGAGCACCGGCTGTTCGCGGTGGATGCGGGTCGGCACCTTCTCGCCGTCGCGCACGTCGCCGAACACCGCCACCACGTGCTGCATCTGGTCGAAGGGCGTCTCGTAGATGCGCAGCATGGCATCCACGCCGCCGACCTTCATCGGCTCCTCGCGCACGCAGGTGACGAAGGATTCGCGCCGGATGCGGTGGGAGATCAGGTCCTCGATGGAGATGATCTTCAGGCCGTGCTCGCGGGCAAATACCAGCAGTTCAGGCAGCCGCTTCACCGTGCCGTCGTCATTGACGATCTCGGCCAGGACGCCGGCAGGCTCCAGCCCGGCCAGCTTGGCGAGATCGGTGCCCGCCTCGGTGTGGCCGGAGCGGGTGAGGACGCCGCCGTCGCGGGCGATCAGCGGAAAGATGTGGCCCGGCTTCAGGAAGTCGGTGCCCGAGCAATTGTCGTTGGCCAGCGCCCGCACCGTGTTGGTGCGCTCCTCGGCGGAGATGCCGGTGGTCATGCCGACCTTGTAGTCGACGGAGACGGTGAAGGCGGTGCGCATCGGGTCGAGATTGTTGGCGACCATTGGCGGCAGGTTCAGCCGGTCGGCGCGGTCGGCGGTCATCGGCACGCAGATGATGCCGCTGGTGTGGCGGATCATGAAGGCCATCTTTTCCGGCGTCGCCTTCGACGCGGCCATGATCAGGTCGCCCTCGTTCTCGCGGTCGGTGTCGTCGACGACGACGACGAGTTCGCCCTCGGCGATGGCCGCGATGGCCGATTCGATGCTGTCGAGCTGCGTGTCCTGGTCCGTCATGTCCGTCCGCTCCGATTGCAGGTCATACGCCCCGGCATGCCGCCTCGTCTCCGCGACCCCGGCCGGCCGAGCCGGAAGGGCCGTCGCCGCGCCGTCGCGCTTGCTTTCTCGATGCTTTAGGCGCGGGGCGGCCGGCGATCAATGCGGCCGCCCCGAACGCAGTGGTCAGCCGCGACCGCGATAGGGCGGCACGCCGGTCTCCGGGACCCAGGCGCCCTCGGGCGCCGGACCGGTCTGCCAGAACACGTCGATCGGGATGCCGCCGCGCGGATACCAGTAGCCGCCGATGCGCAGCCACAGGGGCTTGGTCGCGGCGACGATGCGCCGGCCGACCGAGACCGTGCAATCCTCGTGGAAGGCGCCGTGATTGCGGAAGCTGGTCAGGAACAGCTTCAGCGACTTCGATTCCACCAGCCGCTCGTCCGGCGCGTAGTCGATGACGAGATGGGCGAAGTCGGGCTGGCCGGTCACCGGGCAGAGCGAGGTGAATTCCGGGCAGGTGAAGCGCACGATGGCCGGGGCGCCGTCGCCGCGCGTATAGGGCACCGTTTCCAGCACCGCCTCTTCGGGCGAGGCGGCGGGACGGGCGTCGCGGCCGAGTTGGGAGAGATCGTCGGGAGAAACCATGGAAGCGTCCGTGAAGCCGTCGGAAGGACTGCGCCGCTTCCTGGGGACAGCGGCGGCGCGAAGCCGTTGCATGTAGGAGCGTGGGCCGGCGATTGATAGGGTGCCGCGATGATCGACAAGCTCGAATATCTCATCATGCTGGCCGGCGAGAAGCATTTTGGCCGCGCCGCCGAACGGCTGGGCATCACCCAGCCGACGCTGTCGGCGGGCCTCCGCCAGCTGGAGGAGCGGCTCGAGGTGACGCTGGTCAATCGCGGCTCGCGGTTCCAGGGCATGACCGAGGAGGGCGAGCGCGTCCTCATCTGGGCGCGGCGGATCACCGACGATCTGCGCACCATGCGCGAGGAGATCCGCACCGTCCGGTCCGGCCTTTCCGGCCATCTGCGGATCGGCGCGGTGCCGACGGCGCTGCCGGTGGTGGCGCGGCTGACGACGCCCTTCCTGGCGCGGCATGCCGATGTGTCCTTCGAGGTCATGTCCCACACCTCGACCGAGCTCGTGCAGGGCGTCGAGAATTTCGAGATCGACGTTGCCCTGACCTATCTCGACGACGAGCGCCTGCGCCGGCTGGATACACGGCCGCTCTATGCCGAGCGCTACTGCCTGGTGACGACCCGCGGCAGCCGCCTGGCCGACAAGGCGAGCGTCACCTGGGAGGAGGCGGCCTCGATCCCGCTCTGCCTCCTGTCGGGCGACATGCAGAACCGGCAGATCCTCAACCGGCATCTGGGGGCCGAAGGGCGGACGTTCCGGGCGGTGATGGAATCGAACTCGATGATCGCGCTGCTGGCGCAGGTGCGGGAGGCGGACCTGGCGACGATCATGCCCTGTCCCTTTGCCGACACGCTGGGCCTCGCCGAACCGATGGTGGCGATCCCCATCACCGATGGCGACGTCAGCTACCGCATCGGGCTGGTCACGGCCCGGCGCGATCCGCGCCCGCCGATCCTGACAGCCTTTTGGGAGGAAAGCGCGCTGCCGGACGCGGCCTGAAGACGTCGCTGCGACGAGGGCGCTTGCGGCGACGCCGGTCTGCTCCACTTGGCAGGGGACCGGCGTGGACGACGATCCGCGCCGCCTGCCGCGAGAAGGACCTGGCATGACCCGCAACCCGTCGACGGGCACGCAGAGCATCGTCTTTCGGGACGGCGCCTTCGCATCGGTGACGCGCCAGGTGCCGGCGGAGACCGCCATCGCCATCTCGGTCAACGGCTCGACCCATGCGGTGATGATGGCGACGCCCTCCCATATCCGGGACCTCGGCATCGGCCTGGCGTTGAACGAGCGCATCGTCACCCGTCCCGACGAGATCGAGCGGATGGAGATCGTCGACAGCGACCTCGGCATCGACTGCCGGCTGTGGCTGAGCGAGGCCCGCGCCGCGACCTACACCGCCCGCCGGCGCCAGATGACCGGGCCGGTGGGCTGCGGTCTCTGCGGCGTGGAATCGCTGGAGCTCGCCGGCCGCGACCTGCCGACCGTCGAAGCGCCAGAATTCTCCGTCGCGCCCGCCGAACTGACCGATGCCGTGGCCAACATGGCGCGGCAGCAGGAGCTGACGCGGCTGACGCGCGCCGTCCACGCGGCGGCGTTTCACCGGCCGGGCGGCCAGATGCTGGTGCTGCGCGAGGATGTCGGCCGGCACAATGCGCTGGACAAGGTGGCCGGGCATCTGGCCGGGGCCGGCATTGATCCCGCGACCGGCTTCCTGACCATCACCAGCCGGGTCTCGGTGGAGCTGATCCAGAAGGCGGCGGTGATGGGTTGCGGCCTGATCGCCGCGATCTCGGCGCCCACCGAACTCGCCATTGCGGAGGCGCAGGCCGCCGGCATCACGCTGGTGGCGGTGGTGCGCGGCGGAAATTTCGAGATCTTCACCCATCCCGCGCGCATCGCGGGCGCCGACGCGGCTTCGACTGATCGTCGCGCAAGTGGCGAGGTCCGGCCCCGGAGCGCCTGACGCTGCCCGGTGGATCGAAACGGGGGAGGTGCGCAACCGGGCGTTAACCATGACGCGATACAACCGGAGCGTCGAAACTCTCCGGATCGCTGTCATGAAACTGTTTCGTGCCGGGGCCGCCATTCTGGCGCTCGCCCTCATTGCCGGCTGCGGCCATAACGAGGCGAGAAGCCTTGCGATGAAGGGCCCGACCGCCACGACTTCGGTCGCCGCGCTCGGTTTCGCGCCCGATGCTTCAGACGGCGCCTTCCCGCTGTTCCAGTCCTTCGCGCCGGTCTCATCCTCGCCGTTGAACGGTCGCACGCTGGAAGTCAGCCACATCTCCGACATCGTGCTGCAACCCAAGGAGGTGGTGCTCACCTTCGATGACGGTCCGATTCCGGGGAAGACCCACAAGATCCTGCGCGCGCTCGACGAATACGGCGTCGGCGCGACCTTCCTGATGGTCGGCCAGATGGCCCGCGCCTATCCGAAGATCGCCCAGGACGTGGCGCTGCACGGCCATACCATCGGCACCCACACCGAGGGCCACGCCAATCTGCGCACCCTCAGCGCCGACGCGGCCATTGCCGAGATCCATCGCGGCCAGCGCAGCGTTTCGGCGGCGCTGGCACCGATCGGCCGGCGTCCGGCGCCGTTCTTCCGCTTTCCCTATCTGGCCGACACGCGGCCGCTGCGCGAGCGCCTGTCGGGCGAGGGCGTCGTGGCGATCGACGTCGACATCGACTCCAAGGACTATTTCCGCGACGCGCCGTCGATCGTGCGCGACCGCACCCTGCTGTCGCTGGAAAAGCACGGCCGCGGCATCGTGCTGTTCCACGACATTCAGTCGCGCACGGCGGCGATGCTGCCGGACTTCCTGCAGGCGCTGCAGGCGCGCGGCTTCAAGGTGGTGCGGCTGGTGCCGGCGGGCCGGCCGTCGGGACCGATGCTCCTGTCCGACGCGAGCTTCTGACGGGCGGCAAGGCGCCGGGGCTCAGGCCCCGAATGTCTCGCTCGGCACCGGGGTGAGCGTCTCGCGCCGATCGCCGCCGGCCTGGCGCCACCGCACCTCGCTGTCATAGAGCCCCTGGAGTTCGGCCTCGCGGGCCTGCAACTGGCGCAAGCGGTCCCGCGTGTCGCGCAGCCGCACGCGCAGGGCCATGGCAACCAGCGAGACCGCGAGGATCACGGCGAGACATCCATAGGCGAGGACCTGGCGCTGCAGCGGATCGTCCACCGGCGCGGTGGCGAGGACGGCGATCAGGGCGAGGAACACCGCCGCCAGGAAGATGACGACGCTGCGCGTCAGGATCAGCGACAGGAGCGCCAGCGCCAGTCCCGCGGCGGCGATGACCGGCTGGCGTGTCGCGATGGCGATCCACGCGTCCCGCCATTCCATCGCGACCGCCATCGATGCCTGCGCCGTCACGCTGTTTCCCCGTCATGCCGACCCTATGCCGGCAGGGTCATCCTAGCCCGCCCGAGGGGGCAAGGGGAGGGGATTCGACGGTCGCCCGGACTGTCCGCCCGGGTCATTCCGCCGGTTCGGAATCCTCGGCCAGTTCCTGTTCCGCCTCGATCGCCGGCTGGCGGGTGAAGCCCTTGATGCCGGCATGCTGGTTGCGGTCGCGCTCGATCTCCACCGGCGAGGTGGCATAGGCGGTGATCAGCTCCGACAGCGAGCGCAGGGCGTGCATGTGGATGCGCTCGTAGCCATGCGAGGCATCGACGCCGAAGGTGATGAGGGCGGTGCGCACGTCGTGGCCGGCCTCGATCGCCGAGGCCGAATCCGAGCGGTAGAACTTGAAGATGTCCTTCTGGTAGCTGATGTCCTCGTCGATGCAGAGCCGCACCAGCTTCTTGGTCAGATGGAAGTCGAACGGGCCGGACTGGTCGGACATGCCGATGGTCACGCCGAATTCCGACGAGTTCTGGCCGGGCGCCGAGGTGCCGTTGTCGACGGCGATCATCGAGGCGACGTCGGGGGTCAGGATCGAGGCGGCGCCGACGCCGACCTCCTCGGCGATGGTGAACAGCCAGTGGATGTCCACCGGCGTCGAGACGCCCTCGCGCTCCATCGCCTCGATCGCCGCCAGCATCACCGCGACGCCGGCCTTGTTGTCGAGATGGCGCGAGACGATGAAGCCGTTCTCCATGAATTCGGGCTGCGGATCGATGGCGACCGTGTCGCCGATCTCGATCTTCAGCTTGTCGAGCTCCTCGCGATTGCGCGACAGGGCGTCGACGCGCATTTCGACATAGTCCCAGCCCACCGGCATGGTGTCGATTTCCATGTTGTAGGTATGGCCCGAGGCCTTCAGCGGCAGGATGGTGCCGCGATAGGTGCCGGCCTCGGTGAACAGCGTCGCGCGGGCGCCTTCGGCAAAGCGCGCCGACCACATGCCGATCGGCACCAGTTCCAGCCGGCCATTGTCCTTGAGCTGCTTCACCTGCGCGCCGAGCGTGTCGAGATGGCTGACGATGGCGCGGGCCGAGGCTCGGCGCGAGCCCTGGCGGACGGCCGAGATGGCGCCGCGGCGGGTCAGTTCGGCGGTCAGGCCGAGGCGCTCCAGCTCCTTGGCGACATGGCGCACGATGGTGTCCGTGTAACCGGTCGGACTGGGGATGGTGAGCAGCGCCTTGAGCTGGTCCGTCAGATACTGGGCATCGATGGCAAGCCGCGGCACTATTCGTCCTTCCGTGATTTCTGCTGCTGATTCCTGGCTGCGCGCACTGAAAACGGTATCGACAGGGGAAACAAGAGGTCGATGAAACGCTCGGCCGTCGGCTGCGGCTCGTGATTGGCCAGACCCGGCCGCTCGTTGGCCTCGATGAAGACGTAGTCGGGACGGCGCGGATCCTTGACCATCAGGTCGATGCCGGTCACCGGGATCTCGATCGCGCGGGCCGCCGCGATGGCCGCCTGGACCAGCGTCGGATGGACCTCGCCGGTGACGTCGTGGATGGTCCCGCCGGTGTGCAGATTGGCCGTCTTGCGGACCGCGATCCATTCGCCCTTGGGCAGGACGGAATCCATGTCGTAGCCGGCATTCTTCACGCAGCGCGCCGTCTCGGCGTCGTCGGGAATGCGGCTTTCGCCGCCGGTGGCGGCGGCGCGGCGACGCGACAGATGCTCGATCAGCTCGCGCACGCTGGAGCGGCCGTCGCCGGTGATGTGCGGCGGGCGGCGCAGCGCGGCGGCCACCAGCCGGTAGTCGATGACGATGAGCCGCAGATCCTCGCCGTTGAAGCACGCTTCCAGGAGCACCCGGTCGGATTGCTGGCGGGCCGCGGCGATGGCGGTCTTCGCGTCCTCCAGATTGTCGATGCCGACGGCGATGCCACGGCCCTGTTCGCCGCGCGCCGGCTTCACCACGATGCTGCTATGGGTCTCGATGAAGGCGGCGATGGCCTCGTCGCCGACATCCGCGTCCATCTGTTCGGGCACCTTGACGCCGGCCGCCTCGACGGTGCGCCGGGTGACCGACTTGTCGTCGCAGATCGACATGGCGATGGCGGAGGTGAGCTCCGACAGGCTCTCGCGGCAATGGATCGTGCGACCGCCCTGGGTCAGGCGGAAGAAGCCGCCCGGCGCGTCGGTGACCTCGGCATGGATGCCGCGCCGCCGGGCCTCGTCGACGATGATCCGGGCGTAGGGATTGAGATGGTCGTAATCGTCGTCGGTGCCGGTGAACAGCTTCTCGTTGATCTCGTTCTTGCGCTTCACGGCGAAATACGGGACCCGGTAGAAGCCGAGCTTGTCGTAGAGGGCGATCGCCTTGTCGTTGTCGTGCATCACCGACAGATCCATGAAGGCGCATTCGCGCGCCTGGAAATGCTCGGCGAGGCGCCGCACCAGCGCTTCGCCGATGCCGGGCTGGGTGGCCTGCGGATCGACGGCCAGGCACCAGAGCGAGGAGCCGTTCTCCGGGTCGTTGAACGCGCGGCGATTGTGGACGCCGGTGACGGTGCCGATGATCGCGCCGGTGGTCTCGTCCTCGGCGACGAAATAGGTCAGCGCCCGGTTGTCGCGGTTCGACCAGAAGAAGCCGGGATGCACCTGCACCATGCCGCGGCTCTGGTAGATGCGGTTGACCTCGTTGGCATCCTGTTCCGACGACATGCGGCGGATGAAATAGCCGCGCGGCCGGCGCGGATCGCTACGATAGGTGGCGAGGTCCAGCCGGTAGGTGTGGGACGGGTCGAGAAAGATCTCCTGCGGCGCGTGGCTGAGCAGGACATGCGGATCGCGCACATAGAAGGCAATGTCGCGCCGCGCCGTGCCTTCCTCGCGCAGGCTGCTGACCAGTTCTTTCGGGTCGTCGAAGGTCTGGCCGAAGACCAGCCGGCCCCAGCCGCAATCGAGAATGGCGTTTTCCTGCGCCTGGTAGGCGGCACCGCCCGGCTGGTTGATCGGCGGTTTCATGCCGTCGCGATGCATCCGCCGCAGGCGGTGCTTGTCGACCCCGTGCTGCTGCTTGTCTCTCATGTCGGCCATGGCGCGATCACAGCTCCTGCTGCTGAAGCCACATTTCCAGAAGCGCGACCTGCCAGAGTTCCGAGCCGCGCAGCGGCGTGATGTGGTCCGCCGGATTGGCGAACAGCGTGTCGAGATAGTCGTCGCGGAACAGGCCGCGCGAACGGGCGCTGTCTGAGCGCAGCGTGTCCTGCACCATGTCGAGATAGGGGCCGGAAATGTATTTGAGCTGCGGGACCGGGAAATAGCCCTTCTTGCGGTCGATCACCTCGGACGGGACGACCTGCCGGGCGACCTCCTTGAGAACGCCCTTGCCCTCCTGCTTGAGCTTTTCCTCGGCCGGCACGCGCGCGGCCAGCTCGACCAGCTCGTGGTCGAGGAACGGCACCCGCGCCTCCAGGCCCCAGGCCATGGTCATGTTGTCGACGCGCTTGACCGGATCGTCCACCAGCATGATGTGGGCGTCGACCCGCAGTGCCTTGTCGACCGGGTTGGTGGCGCCGGCCATGGCGAAATGGCGCTCGACGAATTCGCGGCTGACATCGCTGTCGGCATGCCATTCCGGCGAGATCTGCCGGCGCAGCGTCTCGTCGGAGCGGTCGAAGAAGGCGCGGCTGTAGGCGGCCAGCGGATCGTTGGCGCCGACCATCGGCGGGTACCAGTGATAGCCGCCGAAGATCTCGTCGGCGCCCTGGCCCGACTGGACCACCTTGATGTGCTTGGAGACCTCGCGCGACAGAAGATAGAAGCCGACATTGTCGTAGGAGACCATCGGCTCCGACATGGCGGCGATGGTGCCCGGCAGATGCTCCATCAGCTCCGAGCCCGGCACGAAGATCTTGTGGTGCTCGGTGCCGTAGTGATTGGCGATCAGGTCGGAGAACTCGAACTCGTTGCCGACCTCGCCATTGGCGTCCTCGAAGCCGATCGAGAAGGTGTTGAGGTCCTTCTGGCCGGCCTCGGCGAGAAGTCCGACGATGAGCGAGGAATCGACGCCGCCCGACAGCAGCACGCCGACCGGCACGTCGGCGACCATGCGGCGCGCGACGGCGGTCTTCAGCGACTCCATGACGAGGTCGCGCCAGTCGTTGGAGGACAGCTTCTCGTCGCCCGGCAGCGGAGCGAAGTTCGGCGCCCAGAACATCTCGTCGCTGTAGCTGCCGTCGGCCTCGATCAGCCGCGTCGTCGCCGGCTGCAGCTTGCGCACGCCCTTCACGATGGTCAGCGGCGGCGGCACCACCGCGTGGAACGTCATGTAGTGGTGCAGCGCCTCGCGGTCGATCGAGGTGTCGACGTCACCGGTGCGCAGGATCGCCTGCAGCGACGAGCCGACATAGAGGCGCTTGTCATTCTGCGACAGATAGAGCGGCTTGATGCCGAAGCGGTCGCGGGCGAGCAGCACCCGGCCGGTCTCCCGCTCGTGCAGGACGAAGGCGAACATGCCGTGGAAGCGCTTGACGCAGTCGCGGCCCCAGGCGTGGTACGCCTTCAGGATCACCTCGGTATCGCCGTGGGAGAAGAAGCGGTAGCCCTTGCCCTCCAGCTCCTGGCGCAGTTCCGGGTAATTGTAGATGCAGCCGTTGAAGGCGATGGTCAGGCCGAGATCGGGATCGACCATCGGCTGCTCGGCCTTCTCGCTCAGATCGATGATCTTCAGCCGGCGATGGCCGAGACCGACCCGGCCGCGCACCACCTGACCGGAGCCGTCCGGGCCGCGGCGCTCGAGGCAGGCGGACATTCTGGAAATGCGTTCCGGCGACGCCGAATTTCCGTCAAACCGGATCTCACCGCAAATTCCGCACATGTCGCCTCCAGAGCCTGTCTCGTCGTCGTGGCGCCCGCCTGCGATGCGGCCGGGCGCTCGGGTGAAACGGGCATATAGGCCGCGCCGGCCGGACATGAACCGAAGCGGCCGAGATTTTGCCGCGGTGCAGCGAGGTCGCGCCGCGGCAGGCCGCCCTCAGGGCCGCAGGAAGACCTTGCCGCGGTTCATGCCCTCGAGAGCCCCGGCGAGCCGGTCCGGCGCCTCGGCGAGCGGGATCGTCTCGGCGACATCGGTCTTCCAGGCGCCGCTGATGAAGCGTTTCTGTACTTCGGTGAAGGCTTCGACGCGCTGCTCGGGCGTCGCGCGGCCGAGCCATTCGGTCAGCCAGAAGCCCTCGATGACCTTCTTCATGAACACCATCTGGCCGAGTGCCGGCAGGCGGGGCGCCTCCTGCGAGAGCTTGCCGTAGATCACCCAGTGCGACCCGGCCGGCATGGCCGAGAAGATCGTCGCCGAATGATTGTCCGCCACGGCGTCGAGCAGCATCTTCGGCTGGTTCTGCTTCATCGCCTGCAGGAGCATCTCTTCGAAATCCTCCCGGGCGGTGTTCAGCACCGTGCCCGCGCCGAGGCCTTCGAGCGTGCTGCGATGCTCCTCGCGGCGCACGACCGCGATGGCGTGCATGCCCATGTCACGGGCGAGCGAGGCCATCAGCTTGCAGAGCTGGCTGGCGCCGGCGGTCATCACGAAGGAATTCGCGCCGTGCTCCTTGGCCAGATGCACCATGGCCCAGGCGCTGAGCGGATTGACGATCAGCGCCGCCGCATCCTCGTCGCGCATCTGCGGGGCCAGCGGGACGACCGCACCGGCATCGGTGAGGGCATATTGCGCCCAGGCGCCGGTCCCGGTGCGCGCCACCGAGACGGCGACGCGCTGGCCGACCAGCTTGGCCGCCGCCGGGTCTTCGCCGGCCGCCACGACCTCGCCCATCGCCTCGAAGCCGGCGGCGACGCCCTTGCGCCGCGGCTGTCCGTACTCGCCCTTGATGTAGTGGAGATCGGACGGGTTGATGTTGGCAAGGCCGATGCGGACCAGCACCTGCCGGCCTTCCGGCTTCGGCACGGCGATCTCCTCCAGCGAGACCCAGTCCTTCAGATCCGCGATGGTCGGGCCTTCGGCGGTGCCGGAATAGCCGTCATATTTGAGGACGAGCGCCTGCATCGTATCGGGAATGGCGGACATGGATGTCTCCGGAAACGGGATGTCTTGTGTGCGAACGCGTGACCGGGCCGTCGGTTTCGGCCCGGCGGAGGCTGCATCTTACGGAACGAGGACGATCTTGCCGGTGGTCTGGCGGTCGTGCATGCGGCGCAGGACATCGGCGGCATCGGCGAGCTTCGCCCGCTCCGAAACGTGCGGGCGGACGCTGCCGTCGACGGCCCAGCCCATCAGCTCGCGCATGTTCTCGGCGAAGACTTCTGGCTCCTTGCGGGTGAAGGCGCCCCAGAACACGCCGACGAGGCTGTAGCCCTTCACCAGGGCAAGATTGACCGGCAGCTTCGGGATGGTGCCCGAGGCAAAGCCGATGACCAGGAGGCGGCCGTTCCACGCCATCGACCGAGCCAGCGCGTCGAAGGCCTCGCCGCCGACGGGGTCGAAGGCGACGTCGACGCCGGCGCCGTCGGTCAGCCGCTTGATGTCGCCGCGCAGATCGTCGTAGCCGATCGCCTCGTCGGCGCCCTCGGCCTTGGCCAGCGCCTGCTTTTCGGCCGACGAGGCGACGGCGATCACCCGCGCGCCCATGGTCTTGCCGATCTGGATGGCGGCAAGCCCGGTGGCGCCGGCTGCGCCGAGGACGAGCAGCGTCTCGCCGGGCTTGAGGTCGGCGCGCTGCTTCAGCGCATGATGGGCGGTGCCGTAGCCGCAGACGAGGGCGCAGGCGATGCCGGCATCGAAGCCGTCGGGCAGGGGCATGGCCGCGGCCTCGTCCACCGCGACCTTCTCGGCAAAGGCGCCGAGCCGCATCGAGGCGACGACCCGGTCGCCGATCTTGAGCCGGCTCACCTCGGGGCCGACCGCGACGACCCTACCGGCGCTTTCCATGCCCGGAACGAAGGGCAGATCGGGCTTGGCCTGATACAGCCCCTGGACGAGCAGGCCGTCCGGATAGTTCACGCCGACCACCTCGGCCTCGATGACGACCTCGCGGCCCGAGGGCCACGGTTCATCGACATCCTTGTAGGCGAGGTTCTCGATCGGACCGTAGTCTTCGCAGACGATGGCTTTCATGGAAGTTCCTAAGGGCTTGCGGCCGACGCCGTCACGGCATCGCGGTTGCGCGGAGGCTGCGCAGACGGGGCCGGCCAGGTTTCAGGACAGGCGTTCGGCGATCCACAGCTTGATCAGCGCCTGGCGGGTCACGCCGAGGCGCCGTGCTTGCTGGTCCAGACCCGTCACGACCCAGGCGGGGAAGTCGACATTGACGCGCCGGGTTTCGACATTGGGCCGCCGGGCCTTCGACCAGTCGATCTGGTCGCTCACATCCTCGCCGGCGTCGAATGCCGCATCGAGATCATGCGCTTTCATAGAATGCGACCTCCTGTTGTCTGGCCCGCCGCACGGAAATCAGCCGGACCCTGCCGGCGCGAACGGCATAGATGGCCGCCCAGTGTTTCTCGCCGATCCGGCCGATCGCCAGGAAGCGGGGTTCGTCGTCGGTGCGGGCCGGCGCCTCGATCATCCACGGATCGTTCCAGATGCGCTGGGCCTCCTCGAAGTCGATACCGTGCTTGGCCTTGTTCGCCGTGCTCTTGTTCGGATCGTACTCGAACTGCATGGGTCATATTGGTATGGAAACGGCGCAGTTTCCATACCTTTCCACCATGCTCACCGAGGCGGCCTGACCGCCCCGGTCTCGCAAGTCCGGCGTCAGACCTTCTGCTGGGTGTGCTTGGCCAGTTCCCAGCGCGCCACCTGACGGCGGTGCACGGCGTCGGGGCCGTCGGCAAGCCGCAGGGTGCGGACATGGGTCCACATGCGGGCCAGCGGCGTGTCCTGGGAAATGCCTTCGCCGCCGAACATCTGTACCGCCTCGTCGATCACCGACAGGGCGACGTTGGGGGCGACGACCTTGATCTGGCTGATCCAGGGCGCGGCGGCCCGCTGGTCGCCCTGGTCCATCATCCAGGCCGCCTTCAGGCAGAGCAGGCGGGCCATCTCGATATCCATGCGGCACTTGGCGATGATGTCGTAATTGGCGCCGAGCTGGGCCAGCGGCTTGCCGAAGGCCTCGCGGCGCAGCGAGCGGGCGCACATCATCTCCAGCGCCGCCTCGGCATGGCCGATGGCGCGCATGCAATGGTGGATGCGGCCGGGTCCGAGCCGGCCCTGGGCCACTTCGAAGCCGCGGCCTTCCTCCAGGATCATTGCCGATTTCGGCACCCGCACGTCGGTGAAGCGGATATGCATGTGGCCGTGGGGCGCGTCGTCGTCGCCATAGACGGTCATGGCGCGCAGGATCTCGATGCCCGGCGTGTCGGCCGGCACCAGGATCATCGAATGGCGCTTGTGCTTGGGCAGGTCATCGCCGCCGGTCTTGACCATGACGATGTAGATCTCGCAGCGCGGATCGCCGGCGCCGGACGACCACCATTTCTCGCCGTTCAGCACGTAGTCGTCGCCGTCGGCGACGCAGGGCATCGACACGTTGGTTGCGTCGGAGGAGGCGACATCCGGCTCGGTCATCAGATAGGCCGAGCGGATCTCGCCATCGAGCAGGCGGGGCAGCCACGGCGCCTGCTGCTCGGGCGTGCAATAGCGCTCGAAGACTTCCATGTTGCCGGTGTCGGGAGCCGAGCAGTTGAAGGTCTCGGCGCCCAGATGCGTCTTGCCCATCTCCTCGGCGAGATAGGCATATTCGACGGTGGAGAGGCCGTAGCCGCGCTCGGAATCGGTCAGCCAGAAATTCCACAGTTTGCGGCTCTTGGCCGTCGCCTTCAGCCCTTCGAGGATTTCCTTCTGGCGCGCGGTGTAGACCCAGCGGCCTTCCTTCGGCACCTCGGCCAGGAATTCCTCGCCGGCCGGCGTGATCTCGTTGCGGACCATGTCGCGCACCGCCGCGTGGATCGGCTTCAGCCGCTCGGTCATGCCCAGCGCCATCGCGCCGTTCTGTTCGTTCATCGGTCGAATTCCTCCTCAAGAATGCTGTCGTCGGCACCGGCGCCGCGCAATGCAAAGAATGCCAGGTCGCGGGCGATAGTCCGGCGATCGTCCGCCGTCTCGCCGTCCCGCTCCCGATACCAGAAGACCGGCGAGTTGATCACCGCCAGGAATGTCTTGCCCGCCAGGGAGATGTCGCTCGTCGCCGGCAGGTCGCCCTGGGTCCGCGCCTCGGCGATCACCCCGCGGAACAGCGCCTCGTAGCGGTCCCGCTCGGCGATCAGCGTGTCGAGCGACGCCTTGTCTTCCGGCGTCGTCGGATTGTTGAGATGCCGCGAGACGCCCTGCAGGATCACCAGCTGGAAGTGCACCTCGTGCATCATCGTCATGATGTGCGCCTCGGCCATGGCCCGCAGCCGCGTCACCGCCCGGTCGCGCGACTGGGCATGCGGGGTGACGGCGGCGAAATCCAGCGTCATGCCGTGCTGGCAGACGTCGAAGAACAGATCATTCTTCGAGCGGTAGTAATGATAGACGATGCCCTTGGTCGCGCCCATGCGGCGGGCGACGTCGTCGATGGACGCCGCCGCATAGCCGCTCTCGCCGAAGGCCTTGGCCGCGGCGGCCAGGATTGCCGCCCGCACGCCGTCCGGATCGCCATCACCGCCGCGCGCTGCCACGAAGTCCCGGTCGCGCCGCGAGCGCGACGGCGCCGCCCGGCGCGGCCGGGCCCCGATCTCCTGAGTATCGCCTGTGGTTCTCGCGCTCGTCATCCTGTCACCACTGGACATACTCGCGAGTATGATGTCAATTGCGGCACGAAGGATTTCGCGTCGCGCCGTCACCGGACGGGCGTCGCCGCAAGCAGACCGGGAGGGACCGCCGATGACCATGCCGATGCTGGAACGCCTGTTTTCCGTCGAGGGCAAGACCGCCCTCGTGACCGGCGGTGCGACGGGCATCGGCCGGATGATCGCGACGGCGCTCGCCGGCGGCGGCGCGCGGGTTCTCATCGCCTCCCGCAAGGCCGAGGCCTGCGAGGCGACGGCGGCCGAGATCAATGCCGAGGGTCATCCGGGCACGGTCGAGGGCTTTGCCGGCGACGTGTCCAGCGAGGCCGGTGTCGCGGCGCTGGCCGAAGCGGTGCAGGCCCGCACCGACCGGCTCGACATCCTGTTCAACAATGCCGGCGTCTCCTGGGGCGCGCCGCTGGAAGAGTTTCCCTACAGCGCCTGGGCGAAGGTCATGGGGGTCAATGTCGCCGGCCTCTTCACCGTGACCCAGCGGCTGCTGCCGCTGCTGGAAAAGGCCGCCAGCGCCGAGGACCCGGCCCGGATCGTCAATCTCGGCTCGGTGATGGGCGCCGCGCCCTTGGCCGAGAATGTCTATTCCTATGCGGCCTCCAAGGCGGCCGTGCATCATCTGACGCGCTGCCTCGCCAAGGAATTCGCCGCGCGCCACATCACCGTCAACGCCTTTGCGCCGGGTCCCTTCCAGTCGAAGATGACGGCCTTCGCGACGGGCACGGACGAAAAGGCCGCCGCGGTCGGGCGCGGCGTTCCCATGGGCCGGATCGGCGCGCCCGACGATATTGCCGGGGCGGCCCTGTTCCTTTGCGGACGCGGCGGCGCATATACCACGGGTGCGATCCTGCCGCTGGACGGCGGCATCGGGGTCGAGACCGGTCACGAACTGTTCGAGGAGCACTGATGGAACTGGATTCGGTCGCCGCGACCGAGGCGGCCCTGAAGGCCCGCCTGGTCTCGATGGAGGCCTATCGCGCCCATCTCGATGGCGCGCCGCTCACCTCCGACTGGATGACCGTCGACCAGACGATGATCGACGGCTTCGCGGCCGCGACGCGCGACTACCAGTTCATCCATGTGGACCCGGAGCGGGCGAAGGCCGAGACGCCCTTCGGCGGCACCATCGCCCATGGCTTCCTGACCATCTCGCTGCTGTCGCCGCTCGCCTATGACGCGCTGCCCGGCGTGAAGACCACCCGGATGGGCATCAATTACGGCTTCGATCGCGTGCGCTTCCTCAATCCGGTCAAGGCCGGGGCGCGGGTGCGCGGCGTCTTCAAGATGGTCGCGCTCGCCGAGCGCGCGGTCAGCCTGCAGACCACCTGGGACGCCGCGATCGAGATCGAGGGCGCCACCAAGCCGGCCCTGACCGCGCAATGGATCACGCTTGCGGTGCTGGAACCGCCGACCGACTGAGCCGACGCACACCGCCACACGCGCGCACCAACCGAGGGAACACCTAACCCATGAGAGAAGCGGTCATCGTCTCGACGGCCCGCACGCCGATCGGCAAGGCCTATCGCGGCGCCTTCAACGACACCCAGGCCCAGGCGCTGGGCGGGCACGCCATCCGCCACGCGGTCGAGCGCGCCGGCGTCGATCCGGCCGAGATCGAGGACGTGGTGATGGGCGCGGCCCTGCAGCAGGGCTCCACCGGCACCAACATCGCCCGCCAGTGCGCGCTGCGCGCCGGCCTGCCGACGCAGGTCGCCGGCATGTCGGTCGACCGGCAATGCGCCTCCGGCCTGATGGGCATCGCCATCGCCGCCAAGCAGATCGTCCAGGACAACATGACCGTGGCGGTCGGCGGCGGGCTTGAATCGGTGTCGCTGGTCCAGAACGACAAGATGAACATGTTCCGCGCCGCCGATCCCTGGCTGCGCCAGCACCGGCCCGACCTCTACATGTCGATGCTGGAGACCGCCGAGATCGTCGCCGACCGCTATGGCATCTCGCGCGAGGACCAGGACGCCTTCGCGCTGCAGTCGCAGCAGCGCACGGCCGCAGCCCAACAGGCCGGCCGCTACGACAACGAGATCGTGCCGATGACCGTGACCATGAAGGTCAAGGATCGCGAGACCGGCGAGATCTCCGACCGCGAGGTCACTATCGACCGCGACGAGGGCAACCGGCCGCAGACGACGCTCGCCGATCTTCAGAAGCTGAACCCGGTCTTCAAGGACGGCCAGGAGGTCGCCGAAGGGCGCTTCATCACCGCCGGCAACGCCTCGCAGCTCTCCGATGGCGCCTCCGCCGCGGTGCTGATGGAAGCGCGCGACGCCGAGCGCCGCGGCCTGCAGCCGCTGGGCCGCTATGCCGGCATCGCGGTGGCCGGCTGCGACCCCGACGAGATGGGCATCGGCCCGGTCTTCGCGGTGCCCAAGCTCTTGGAAAAGAACGGCCTGAAGATCGGCGATATCGGCCTGTGGGAGCTGAACGAGGCCTTTGCCTCCCAGGCGATCTATTGCCGCGACAGGCTCGGCATTTCCGGCGAGATCCTCAATGTCGATGGCGGCGCGATCTCGATCGGCCATCCCTACGGCATGTCCGGCGCCCGCATGGCCGGCCACGCGCTCATCGAGGGGAAGCGGCGCGGCGTGCGCTGGGTCGTCGTCACCATGTGTGTGGGCGGCGGCATGGGCGCGGCCGGCCTCTTCGAGGTCCTGTGAAAGGCGCACGATGACGACTGACGGCGACGACCGGACGATCGACGAAGCGGCGCTCGGCCAATATCTGGAAGAGCATGTGGAGGGGTTCCACGGGCTCGAACGGATGGTCAAGTTCCAGGCGGGGCAGTCGAACCCCACCTGGCGGCTCGATGCCGAGAGCGGCACCTATGTCCTTCGCGCCAAGCCGCCGGGCGAATTGCTGAAATCCGCCCATCAGGTGGACCGCGAGTTCCGCGTCATGCAGGCGCTCGCCGGCAGCGACGTGCCGGTGCCGCGCATGCTGCATCTGGCGACGGAGAGCCAGTCGCCCGTCGGCCGGACCTTCTTCGTCATGGAGCATTGCGACGGCCGCATCTTCTGGGACCCGGCCCTGCCGGAAATCGCCACAACCGAGGAACGCGGGGCGATCTACGACGCCATGAACGCCGCGCTGGCGGCGCTGCATTCGGTGGATGTGGATTCGGTGGGTCTCGCCGATTTCGGCCGGCCGGGAAGCTATTTCGAGCGCCAGCTCTCGCGCTGGACCGAGCAGTACCGGCAGTCGAAGATCGATCCGATCCCGGCGATGGACGAGCTGATCGCCTGGCTGGAGAAGAACCTGCCGCCCGATGACGGCGCCTCCGGCCTCGTCCATGGCGATTTCCGCCTCGACAACATGATCTTCGCCAAGAAGGAGCCGACGATCCTGGCGGTTCTCGACTGGGAATTGTCGACGCTCGGCCATCCGCTGGCCGATCTCTCCTACCAGTGCATGCAGTGGCGCCTGCCCAATGCCGGCTCCTTCAAGGGGCTGGGCGATCTCGACCGGGCGGCCCTCGGTATTCCCACCGAGGAGCAGTATGTGGCGCGCTATTGCGAGCGGCGCGGCATCGACGGCATCGACCACTGGCCCTTCTATGTCGCCTTCTCCTTCTTCCGGCTCGCGGCGATCCTGCAGGGCGTCTTCAAGCGCTACACCCAGGGCAACGCCTCCAATCCGGAGAAGGCCAAGGTCTATGGCCGCAACGTGCCGGTCCTGGCGCAGCTCGCCGTCGACCTGATCGAGAAGGAAGCCTGATGGCGCGCTTTGCGGGCAGGGCGGTTCTCGTTTCGGGGGCGGCCGGCGGTTTCGGCCGGGCGATTGCCACGGCGCTCGCCGCCGAAGGGGCCAAGCTGGTCCTCACCGACCGGGACGAAGGCTCGCTGGAGGCCCTTGCCGCCGAACTCACCGGCACGGACATCGTGACGCTGTCCGGCGACGTCTCGCGCGAGACAACCGCCTCCGCGCTGGTGGATCTGGCGACCGAGCGCTTCGGCGGCCTCGACATCGCCATCAACAATGCCGGCATCGCCCATGACTACAAGCGCCTGCAGGAGATCGGTGCCGAAGAGGCCGAGCGGGTGATTGCCGTCGACCTGATGGGCGTGTTCTTCGCCATGAAGCACCAGATCGCGGCGATGAATGCGCGCTTTGCCCGCGACGGCACCAAGACGGCGATCGTCAATGTCGCCTCGGTCGCAGGGCTCGGCGGGGCGCCGCTTCTGTCGGTCTATGCCGCCGCCAAGCACGGGGTGATCGGCCTGACCAAATCCGCCGCCGCCGAGAACGCCCGGCGCGGCCTGCGCATCAACGCCGTCTGCCCGTCCTTTGCCCGCACCGCCATGGTGCTGGGCGCGCCCGGCTCGCTGGCCGGGGCCACGGAGGCGAGCGAGGCCGAGCAGAAGATCGTCCGCGGCATTCCGATGCGCCGTCTCGCGGAGATCGACGAGGTGGTGACGGCGGTCCTGTTTGCGGCCGACCCGGCCAACGGTTTCATGACCGGCACGGCCATCCCCGTCGATGGCGGCCTGACCGCGATCTGAGCCGCGGGCCGGCCGTCTGGCTCGATTTTCCGGCGCGTTTCCCCTAGGTCTCGGGCGGGCGCCCGAAGCGAGAAGGACGAACCATGGCCGCACAGCCACCGATCTGCGACTTCGGCTGGAAGGCGATCGATGCCGAGCTCATCGGCGTCGACGGCAAGCCGCACCGCATCTTCGACCACAAGCGCGAGAACGGCCTGCTGGTCGCCTTCATCTGCAATCACTGCCCCTATGTGAAGGCGATGATCGAGCGGCTGGTCCGCGACGCGGCCGAACTGGCGGAGCTGGGCATCGGCACGGTGGCGATCTCCTCCAACGACGCCGAGCGCTTCCCGGAGGATTCCTTCGAGCGGATGCAGGATTTCGCGCGTCAGCACGCATTCCCGTTCCCGTATCTCTACGACGAGGACCAGAGCGTCGCCCGGGCCTATGGCGCGGTCTGCACGCCGGATTTCTTCGGCTTCAACGGCGATCTCGGCCTGCAATATCGCGGCCGCATCGATGCCTCCCGCAAGGTCGTCGCGCCCGAGGGCACGACGCGCGACCTCTTCGACGCCATGCGCCAGGTCGCCGAGACCGGCAAGGGGCCGGCGGAGCAAATCCCCTCCATCGGCTGTTCGATCAAATGGAAGGAAACCGCCTGATGGCCGGCAGCTGGCCGCAGGCGGTCCTCTTCGATCTCGACGGCACCCTCGTCGATTCCGCCCCCGACATCCACGCCGCGCTGAACGAGACGCTGGCAAGCTATGGCGAGCCGCCCTTCACGCTGGAGGCGGTGACCCGCATGGTCGGCCGCGGCGTGCCGGTGCTCATCGAACGGGCCTGGGAAGCGCTCGGCAAGAGCATCGACCCGGCCGAGCGCGACCGCGTGGTCGCGCGCTTCCTGGCGATCTACGAGCCCCGCGCCACCGAACTGACGACGCTCACCGCCGGCGCCAGCGAGGCGACCCGTGCGCTGGTCGATGCCGGCACCCCGATCGGCGTCGTCACCAACAAGCCCGAGGCCGCAACGCGCGAGATCCTCAGCCATTTCGGCCTGTCGGAACTGATGCAGGTGGTGGTCGGCGGCGATGCCGGCCCGGCGAAGAAGCCCGAGCCGGGCCTTCTGCTCCTCGCCTGCGAGCGTCTGGGCCTTGCGGTCGATCAGGTCGTCTTCGTCGGCGACAGCGAGAACGACGTGGCCGCCGCCAAGGCTGCCGGCATGGCCGTCGTGGCGCTGCGGGGCGGCTATACGAGCATCGCCGCCGACGACCTCGGCGCGGATGCGGTCCTCGATCGCCTCGACGGGCTCGGCGCTGCCGTCTCGACCCTGCGGCCAGCCTCGGCCTGACGCCGGTCTCCCGAGAAACGGGGTGGACGATGCGCGCCTGGCTGCGCCGGGATCCTGCGCGGCCAGGCTTCCCGGCGACATTTGCGGCCCTATATCAAGCGTATCGGTGACCGCGCGTCGAACCTTGTGTGGTCCGGCGGCGCCGGGACATCTCGACAGATGTTGCAGGTTCCGCGTCGCAGGTCGGATGAATGCGCGGCTAACGTCATTTCCCCGTCGCAGTCTCCTGCTTCGCTGAATGCGAATCCTAGTTCCGTTTCAAAGTGTTTGGAGACGAGACATGGTCAGGATCGACGACGCGGAGGCCGTGCGCAGGCTGGCCTACGAAATCTGGGAACGCGAGGGTCGCCCGACCGGCCGCGAGCATGAGCACTGGGCCGAGGCCAACCGGATCATGGCCGCGCGCAACCCGGTGACGGCGGCGGAACCGGCGGACGAACCGCGCTGGAACCGCATCGAGGCCGAGCGCGCCGAAGCCGAAGCCCTGCGCCGTGCGCTGTGGACGCCGGAACCCTTCTCCACCGAATTGTTCGGCCAGCGGATGGCCAATCCCAAGCCCCGCAGCTGGTCGCGCCGCGCCCAGCCGTCCCCGGTGCCGGTGGTCGAGGGTCGGCCGGCCGGCGGTGGTGCGCGGGGGTGATCGTCCCGCGCGGGTGATGACCTGCGTTGAACTTGAAAAGGCCTGTGGCGGTCTTTCCGGGAAGCCATGACATGAGCGCGGCCCGCGATCGCGCGACCGCCCAGCCTCTCGAACGCGGGTCTGCGTGACCGCTGCCCGTCAGGCCGTCGCGACCGCCTGCGGTCCAGCCGCCATCGCGTCGGTCGGCAAGGTCTTCGGCGTGTTGCGCGCGCTCTGCCGGTGCGGGCGAAAACCGCCGCCGTCCCGCTTGACCGCGTAGGAGGTCGCATCGGCGTCGCGAAGCAGCGCGTCGAGGGAGGCGGTGTCGGACGATGCGATACTGTAGCCGAGGCTGAGGCCGACGCGGATCTCCTGCCCGCCGTCTATCTCATAGGCTTCGCTCAGGCCGGCGTGAATGCGCTGGGCGAGTCTGTCCGGGGCGGCCGGCTCCGCGATACCCGGCTGGACGACCACGAACTCGTCGCCGCCGATGCGGGCGACGATGTCCCCCTCTCCGGCGATCCGGCGCAGGCGGGCGGCCACCTCCTCGAGAAGCCGGTCCCCGACGCCATGCCCGAAGGTGTCGTTCACCGCCTTGAAGCCGTCGAGGTCGAAGACGTGGACGGCGACCCGGCTGCGATCCTCTCGGGGCAATGCGTCGAATGCCTTGCGCAGGCCCAGGCGGTTGAAGAGTTCGGTCAGCGGATCGCGCCGCGCCAACGTTGCCATCTGCAGGCGCATGGTGATCAGGCGGCAGGCGCTGCGATGGAGATGCGCGATGGTTTCGAGCGCGCTGATCAGGAACACCAGGAACACGGCGCCGGTGAGAAGCCTCGCATCCTCGATGTAGAACGCCGCCGACACGATCGCCGGTCCCGCCGCCAGGAGAACCGCGCCCGTCGCGATCCGCGGACGCACCGAGATCCGGGTGGCAACGCCGGCGCAATAGCCGAACAGCAGCGCCGTCGCCACGATATGCAGCGACAGGTCCGGATGCGAGAACAGGAACGCGCCGAGCGCGCCCATCGGCGCCGCCATGCACCAGCTTGTGATCGCGTGTCCGGCTTCGACCTTGCGGAAGTCAGCCAGCGCGGGCGTCGGCCCGGCGATGGTCCGGCGATGGATGAGGATGAACAGCGCCTTGCCGAGCGAGGCCGCGACCCCGAAGACCGTGATGGTGAGCGCCGCGACCGCACCGGTTTCAAGATAGGCGTAGAACCCGATGATGAAGAAGGTCACGCCGATCGAAGCGGTGGGCAGAAGATTGTCGGCCAGTGCCGAGACCAGAGCTTTGTAGACCTCGACGGACTCGGTGTGACGCAGCATCAGCCATTCTGATCGTTGTGACGAAGACAGTTCGATATCACAACAGTCGTTTACGGGACGTTGCAGCGCGGGAGCGGATTGCCGTGGCGGGATGCAGCCACATCAACGACATGCGGGGGTGCCGCAATGCGGTGTGCTGCGTGGGGCGCAGAGGCGCCGATGCCGGACAGCGGCTTGCTGCGGCGCGAGCAGCACCGTCGGCACATCAGGCATCATCGATGTCAAAGGGAAGAAATGGTGCCGCTTGCGTGACTCGAACACGCGACCCCGTCATTACGAATGACGTGCTCTACCAACTGAGCTAAAGCGGCACGGTCCGGATCGGATCGAAATCCGCGGACGGCGCCCTGATAGCGGGAAACGCGGTCGGGTTCAAGCGGGAAAGCGACATGGGCCGGCGGCGCCGCACGATTGTGCGATGCGCCGCCGGCCGGTGGGGTGTGGCGGGCTGCGTCAGCCGCAGATGCGGCGCCTTGCGGCCTCGTATTCGGCGGCGAGGCGATCGACCAGGGCGCTGGCCGGACCGACCGAGCGCACCGCGCCGATGCCCTGGCCCGAGCCCCAGATCTCCTTCCAGGCCTTGGGCTTCGCACTGCCGCCGAAATCCATCTGGCTGGGATCGCTGCCGGGCAGGGCATCCGGGTCGAGGCCGGCGGCGACGATGGATTCGCGCAGGTAGTTGCCGTGGATGCCGGTGAAGAGGTCGGTATAGACGATGTCGCTCGCCCGGCCGCGGGCGATGCCCTGCTTGTAGTCCTCGGCGGCGCGCGCCTCGTCGGTGGCGATGAAGGCCGAGCCGATATAGCCGCCATCGGCACCCATGGCCTCGGCCGCGAGCACCGCATCGCCGGTGGCGATCGCGCCGGACAGGAACACGGGCCCGTCGAACCATTCGCGGATTTCCTGGATCAGCGCGAAGGGCGACAGCGTGCCGGCATGGCCGCCGGCACCGGCTGCCACCGCGATCAGGCCGTCGGCGCCCTTCTCGATCGCCTTGCGGGCGAAGCGGTCGTCGATGACGTCGTGCAGCACGATGCCGCCATAGGAATGCACCGCCTCGTTCACTTCGGGTCGTGCGCCCAGCGAGGTGATGACGATCGGCACCTTGTGCTTGACGCAGACCGCCAGGTCCTCCTCCAGCCGGGTGTTGGAGCGGTGGACGATCTGGTTGACGGCGAAGGGCGCGGCCGGCCGCTCGGGATGCGCGCGGTCGTGGGCGGCCAGCGCCTCCTCGATCTCGCAGAGCCATTCGTCGAGCTGGGCCGCCGGCCGGGCGTTCAGCGCCGGGAAGGCGCCGACAATGCCGGCCTTGGCCTGGGCGATGACCAGCGCCGGATGCGAGATGATGAACAGCGGCGCGGCGATGACCGGCAGCCGCAGGCGACCTTCGAGAAGCGTGGGGAGGGCCAGGATCACACCTATGATTTTGACGTAAACGTAAGAGTATGGGGTCGTAGCAGATCGCTCGGGCCCTGCAAAGATCGGTGTCGGGGGTGGCCCGGCGCGTGTTCGATAGCACCATCGTCCGGGCAGGGCGCCGCTTTGCCGGACAGGCGGTCGCACCACCTTGCGCGCCGGCCCGCGACGACCGATCTTGGCAGGCGATGTCCGACCTGTTCCCGCCCGCGCCCACCACGCCCTCGCTCTTCGCCGAGCCCGGGCCGACAACCGTCCGCGTCATCGACGTGGAGACGGCTGGCCACCGGCTGGAAGAAGACGCCGTGATCGAGATCGGCTCGATCGACGTGGATCTGGCGACCGGGGCGATCGGCAACCCGCTGCAGACCTTGTGCGATCCCGGCGGCGTCGCGATCAATCCGCATGCCCGCAAGGTCCACCAGATCAGCGACGCCATGCTGGAAGGCGCACCGCCCTTTGCCGAGGCGGTCCGGCCCTTCGCGTCGGCCGGCCTCTATGCCGCCCAGCGCGCCAGCTTCGATCGCTCGCGCCTGCGGCTGACCGGGCGCTGGCTGTGCACCTACAAGCTGGCGCTGCGGGCCTTTCCGCAGGTGCGGGCGCATGGCCTGCAGAGCCTGGTCAAATACGTGCCGCTCGACCTGTCCGAGGTGCGGCCGATGCTGCAGGGGCTGCATCCGCACCGGGCGCTCTACGACGCAGTCTGCACGGCGGTGCTCTTGCGGACCATCGCGGCGACGCTGATGCCGCGCTGTCACGACGTCGACGATTTTCTCGAGCGGGCCGAACGGGTCTCGAACGAGCCGGCGCTGCTGGCGCGGCTGCGCTTCGGCCGCCACAAGGGCGTCGCCCTCGCCGAGGTGCCGGACGCCTATCTGGAATGGCTGCTGCGCGAGCCCGGCATGGAGGCCGACGCGGTCTTCACCGCCCGCCACCATCTGCGGCTGCGCAGCGTGCGCGGTGCGCGGCAAATGCCGGCGACCGCGGTCTGAGTCGACCGGAGGCGTCACGCGCTGCCTCGGGGGCGATGCGGCCCGGCGCACGCGCCCTATGTGCCTCGCCATCGCCGATCCGTAGCCGTTCCAGGACCCCATGAAGCGCTTTGCCGAACTCCTCGACCGCCTGGTCCTGACGCCGTCGCGCAACGGCAAGCTGCGCCTGATGGTGGATTTCTTCCGCCAGGTGCCCGATCCCGAGCGCGGCTATGCGCTGGCGGCGATCACCGGCGATCTCGACGTGCGCAGCGTCAAGCCGGCCATGCTGCGCGAATTGATGGCGAGCCGCATGGACGAGGTGCTGTTCGGCTATTCCTACGATTATGTCGGCGATCTGGCCGAGACCATCGCCCTGGTCTGGCCGTCGCCCTTGGATGGCGCCGCCCGGCCGGCCGATCCGCCGACGCTGGCCGAGGTGGTGGAGACGCTGGATGCCGCGACCCGCAAGGACGGCCCGGCGCTCGTCGAGGCCTGGCTCGACCGGCTGGATTCCTCGGGCCGCTACGCGCTGTTGAAGCTTGTCACCGGCGCCATGCGCATCGGCGTCTCCTCGCGCCTCGCCAAGCAGGCGCTGGCCGAGTTCGGCGACCGGCCGGTGGCCGAGATCGAGGAGCTCTGGCACGGGCTGCAACTGCCCTATGAGAGCCTCTTCGCCTGGCTGGAAGGCCGCGACGACAAGCCGGTCTCGGCGGCGGCCTCGCCGTTCCGCCCGGTGATGCTGTCGCAGGCGCTGGAGGAGCCGGATTACGGCCGCATCGATCCCGAGACCTATGCGGCCGAATGGAAATGGGATGGCATCCGCGTCCAGGCGACGGCCGAGAACGGCACGCGGCGTCTGTATTCGCGCACCGGCGACGACATCTCCAACGCCTTTCCCGATCTTCTCGACTTCATGACCTATGAGGGCGCGCTCGACGGGGAGCTGCTGGTCGCCACGCCGCAGCCCCGGGGCGGCGGCACGCCGAAGGTCGAGGCACATGAGGGGGCACCGCGCGACGACATCGTCGTCGGCACCTTCTCCGATCTGCAGCAGCGACTGAACCGCAAGACGGTCTCGGCGGCCGTCCTGAAGCGCTATCCGGTGTTCCTGCGGACCTATGATCTGTTGCAGGACGGTGACGAGGATCTGCGGGCGCTGCCCTTTGCCGAGCGCCGCAAGCGGCTCGACCGCTTCGTCGCCGGCCTCGAGCCGACCCGCTTCGACGTTTCGCCCTTCCTGGCCTTTTCCGATTTCGACGAACTCGCACGCCTGCGCGCCGGCCCGCCCCATCCGGTGATCGAGGGCGTGATGCTGAAGCGCTGGGACTCGACCTATGTGCCGGGCCGACCGAAGGGCCCGTGGTTCAAGTGGAAGCAGGACCCGCATCTGGTCGACGCGGTGCTGATGTATGCCCAGCGCGGCCACGGCAAACGGTCGAGCTTCTATTCCGACTATACGTTCGGCGTCTGGACCGGCCCGATGGACGATCCCGAGCTGGTGCCGGTCGGCAAGGCCTATTTCGGCTTCACCGACGAGGAGCTGAAGCAGCTCGACAAATATGTCCGCGACAACACGATCGAGCGCTTCGGTCCCGTGCGCTCGGTGCGGGCCGAGCCCGATCACGGCCTCGTCCTGGAAGTCGCCTTCGAGGGGCTGGCCCGGTCGAGCCGCCACAAGAGCGGCGTCGCCATGCGCTTTCCGCGCGTCTCGCGGCTGAGATGGGACAAGCCGGCCTTCGAGGCGGACCGGCTGGAAACGCTGCAGGCGATGCTGCCCGAGCCGATGCCGGAATAGGGCGCCGCAGGGTTGCCGGGGCAGGGCCGCACGCCGGTGGGCCGGTGCTGCGGGCTTGTGCCGCGCGGCGCGACCGCCTACCTGCCGGGCAGGGACGCAGCGGAGCAGTGCAAGATGTCGGAACGGGTGAACAGGTTTCTCGGTGGCTCGCCGCTCGGCGTGATCATGCGGCTGATCCTGCTGTCGATCGTCGTCGGCGTGATCCTGTCCTGGCTGTCCTGGAGCCCCGCCGACGTGGTCGACTGGTTAGTCAGCCTGTTCGACTGGCTCTGGTACAACATCTTCGGCTCGCTCGACCGGGCGCTGGACTATTTCCTGCTCGGCGCGGCCATCGTCATCCCGATCTTCATCATCTCGCGCCTGCTGACCCTCGGCCGCCGCTAGGCGGTTCGACGCGGAGCATCCGGAGCGAGCAGGGTCAGACGGTCGCTGCGGCCTTCTGCGCCTGCGCGCGCTTCTTGACCGCCGCGGCGCTCTCGGAGATCGCCTCCATGATCTGGTGGATCGGTTCGGCGCCGCCCGACAACAGCGCGCCGACGAGCACGATGTCGGCCAGACGCAGGACCACGCCCATCTTGAAGCCGGTCGGTAGCAGCGCGCCGAGGATGCTGACGCCGGCGAGGCCAATGAAGAGCCCCAGAATGAGCGAGAAGATCGTGGTGCGAAACTTGATCGCTTCGCTGTCCATCGCTGTTTCCGCAAGCGGTCCGACGAAGTTCGCCTTGGGCTGGTAGGGCTCGAGAAACACCGCCACATAGACCTCGGTCGCCCGCTCTACGAACAAGGCCAGCACGACGAAGATGCCGAGCCGTTCGAGGATGGCAACGATCGTCCCCGTTTCGATGGGGGCCAGCAGGAAATAGTCTGGTTTATTCTTCAGAAACCACACAGTCAGCGCGACCAGAGCCAAAGCTGATAGGAATGCGGTGTACTTCAGGAAGGTCGAACCATACATGGCGAGGGCACCTCGGGCGCAGGATATTCCATAAGGGAATATCTGGCATCATGCCTGCCTGCTGTCGTGCCGACAAGAGATCGGCTGCGCCGACCCATGACCGCGGGACACGGACCGCTCAGGCGAACTCCCATGCCACCCGGTGCAGGATCGAATGGCGGCGGGCCAGCGCGTCGATGTCGCGGGAATAGCCGCCGCCGATGACGCAGGCGACGGGGATGCCGGCGTTGCGGCAGGTTCTGATCACCGTGCGGTCGCGTTCGGCCAGGCCGGCATCGCTCAGCGCCAGACGGCCGAGCCGGTCGTCTTCGTGCGGGTCGACCCCGGCATTGTAGAAGACGATGTCGGGCAGCGACCGGCGGAGCCCTTCGGCCAACGCCGGCACGAGGGCGTCGAGATAGGCGGCGTCGCCAGTGCCATCGGCCAGCGGCACGTCGAGATCGGACTGCGCCTTGCGCACCGGATAGTTCTTGGCGCCATGCAGCGACAGGGTGAAGACCCGCCGCTCGTTCTCGAAGATGCGGGCCGTGCCGTCACCCTGGTGGACGTCGCAATCGACGATCAGGACGCGGCCGGCATCGCCGTCGGCCAGGAGCAGCGACGCCGCCACCGCCACGTCGTTGAACACCGAGAAGCCGGCGCCGCCGTCCCGCGCCGCATGATGGCTGCCGCCGGCCGTGTTGCAGGCAAGCCCCTCGACGAGCGCCAGATGGGCGGTCAGCACCGTGCCGCCGGTGGCACAGCGCGAGCGCAACGCCACCTTCTCGTCCACCCGGAAACCGATCGCCTTCTCCATCTCCGGCGGCACGGCCGAAAACAGCACCTGGTCGACATAGAGCGGGTCATGCGCCAGCCGCAGCCAGTCCTGCGGCGCCGGGGCCGGTTCGTGGTAGCCGCCGGGCGCAACGAGCCCGTCCTCGACGAGGATTTCGGCGAGCCGCGAAAATTTCGACATCGGAAACCGGTGTGCGGCGTCGAAATCCGCGTCGAAGGCGGGATGATGGATGATCGGAAGCGGCATTCGGCGACAAGCTAGGGCGGCCTCGCCGGGATTCACCGCGGCAAGGTTTCGCTTGCGTGCCTGCAATGCCGGTGCAACCTGCCGGCCATGCACGAGATGATCGATCAGGACGACAGACGCGGCAGCAGCGGCGCGGAGCCGGGTGGGCCGGCGCCACGCTCGCGCCCCTTCGCGGTCACCCATCGCGATGTCTGGAAGATCACGCTGCCGATGACGCTGGCCTTCCTGACGACGCCGCTGATCGGTCTGACCGATACGGCTGTGGTCGGACGGATCGGCGACGCGACGGCGCTCGGCGGCCTGGCGGTCGGCGCGCTGATCTTCGATTTCGCCTTCGCCACCTTCAATTTTCTGCGCTCCGGCACGACCGGGCTGACGGCGCAGGCGGCCGGCGAGGAGAACGGCCGCGAGGTGCAGGCGGTGTTCTGGCGCTCGGTGGTGCTGTCGCTGCTGATCGGCGCCGGGCTGATCGCCGCCGAGCCGCTGATCACCGGGCTCGGTCTTCTGGCCATCGCGCCGGGGCCGGGCGTCGTTGCCGCGACCGGGCTCTACGTCTTCGTGCGGATGTTCTCGGCGCCCTTCGCCTTTCTCAACTACGCCATTCTCGGCCATGTGCTGGGCTGCGGCCGGGGCGGGCTGGGGCTCGCGCTGCAATTCGTCGTCAATGGGACCAACATCGCCCTGTCGATCCTGTTCGGCCTGGTGATGGAGTACGGCATTGCCGGCGTGGCCGTCGGCACGGTCTGCGGCGAGGCGATTGGCGCCCTTGTCGGCTTCCTCGTCGTCTTGCGGCGTTTCGACGCCGCCGACCGGCCGTCCCGTGCGCGGGTCTTCGAGCGGGCCGGCTTCGTGCGGATGATCGCGGTCAATCGCGACATCATGATCCGCTCCTTCTGCCTGCTCGGCGCATTCATGCTGTTCGCGCGTCTCGGGGCGCAGTTCGGCACGCTGGTGCTGGCGGCCAACGGCATCCTGATGAACTTCTTCGCGGTCGGCAGCTATTTTCTCGACGGGCTGGCGACGGCCACCGAGCAACTGGTCGGGCGTTCGGTCGGGGCGCGCTACCGGCCGGCCTTCGACCGCGCCGTCCGCCTCACCATCCTGTGGGGCATGGCAGTCTCGCTGGTGGTCTCGGCGGTGTTCCTCTTCGCCGGCGAGGCGCTGATCGCCGGACTGACGACGGACCCGGCGGTGCGGCAGATGGCCACGGACTATCTGCCCTTCGCGGCGCTGACGCCGGTGGCCGGCGCGCTGGCCTTCATCATGGACGGCGTGTTCATCGGCGCCACCTGGTCGCGGACCATGCGCAACATGATGATCGCGGCCTTCCTCGTTTTCGCGGCCGCCGCCTACGCGCTGACGCCGTTCTACGGCAATACGGGCCTGTGGCTGGCGCTTTTGGGCTTTCTCGGCTTTCGCGGCTTCAGCCTGCTGGCGCTGGTGCCGCGGCGGCGGGCCGAGACCTTCGCCGCGCCGTCATGGCCGGGCGGACGCGAAGGCGCTGCAGTGCGGTAACTTTGTCCACAGACAAGACGAAAGTTCGACGGAACGGAAACCGCGACTTGCCGTTAGCTGACCATCTTTACCCACCCTCAGGTTGCGCCTCGCCGCCGACCGGACTTACGGGAACCGACGGCAGCAGGACATGAGACAGCGCGACGACTGGCACCTTACCGAGATCATCGGCCACGAGCAGGGCCGGGGCGATCCCTTCGCGGCTGCCATTCGCGGAACCCGCATGCCGATGATCATCACCGATCCGCGGCAGCCGGACAATCCGATCGTCTTCGCCAACAAGGCGTTCCAGGATCTCACCGGCTACGCGCGTGACGAGATCATCGGCCGCAACTGCCGGTTCCTGCAGGGGGCCGACACCGATCCCGCCGAGGTGGATCGTCTGCGCCAGGCGATCGCACGCGAAGAGGCGGTGAATGTTCAGTTGCGCAATTACCGCAAGGACGGCAGCGCCTTCTGGAATTCGCTCTATGTCAGCCCGGTGCGGGGCGAGGACGGCGACGTCCAGTTCTTCTTCGCTTCGCAGCTCGACATGACCGATCGGGTCGAGGCCGAGCAGGCGCTCGCCCGCCGCAAGGAGGATGTCGAGGCGCAGGTGCATGCCCGCACCCGCGACCTGCAGGCGGCGCTGGAAGCCAAGACGCTGCTGCTCAACGAGGTCGATCACCGGGTCAAGAACAACCTGACCATGATCGGCTCGCTGCTGCGGCTGCAGATGCGCTCGATCCCCGATCCGAAGTTCCGAGAGACGCTGGAGACCATGCTGGAGCGCATCGACGCGCTGGCCGCCGTCCATCGCCGGCTCTACCAGGCCGACGACGTGACCCGGTTCGACGTGGGCGCCTTCGCCGACAGCCTCGCCTCGGACGTGCTGGGCGCCAGCGGTCGCGAGGACATCCGTTTGAACAGCCAGTGCGAGGCCGTCGCAATCGCCGCCAGCAAGGCGGCACCGGTCGGGCTGATCCTCAACGAGCTGATCACCAATGCCGTCAAGCACGCCTATGCCGACGGACGGAGCGGCGAATTGCGCCTCGAGGTCCGGCAGCTCGACGGCCACGCCATGATCGATCTGCGCGACGACGGTCCGGGGTTCGACGCGGACCGGATCACCACCGGCTCGGTGGGCCGCTCGCTGATCGCGCGTCTGTCGCGCCAGATCGGCGCCGAAACCGAGTGGAACGGCGCCGCCTCCGGAACCCACGTGTCCATCCGCTTCCCGCTGCACCAACCGGACGAAGCAGGAGCTGCCTGAACATGCCCGCGCTCAAGTTCCTGATCGTCGAAGACGAAGCGCTCCTCGCCATGGACATGGAAGCCATGATCGAGGATGCGGGCTACGAGGTGGCCGGCGAATGCGCGTCGCTGCGCGAGGTGCAGGCGCTGCCCCGAGATCTGGCGCCGGACGTCGCCTTCGTCGATCTGCATCTGGCCGAGAATTCGAGCGGCCTCGATGTCTGCACCCATATCCGCAGCATCTGGCCCGATACGATGGTGGTCTTCGTGACCGGCAATCCGCGCAAGCTGCCTGAGGATTTTGCCGGTGGACATGGCGTCCTGCCCAAGCCCTTCGTGCGCCATGACGTCTTCCGCATCATGCAGTATCTGCAGGAGGGGATGTCCAACCCGCCGCCGCACTGCAAGCCGCCGGCGAGCTTCCACGCCTCGCCAGGTCTCGCCTTCGCCTGGGCCTGAACCCGCGACGTCGCCCTACGCTGTGAAGCGCTTGCCGCTCAGGTCGCGGGCGGATTGGCCAGAACGGCATCGACGCCGCGGTCGCGCAACTCACGCAGGCTGTCGATCCCGGCGCGGTCGAGATAGCGCAGGATTCCCCTGAGAATGGCGCCCGGCAGTTCGGGGCCATGATAGACCAGCGCCGTGTAGAGCTGCACGAGGTCGGCGCCCGCCTCGATCCGCCGGATCGCCTCGGCGGCACTGTCGATCCCGCCGACCCCGATCAGCGGCATGTCGGGGCCGAACGCCTTGCGGAACCGCGCCAGCACATAGGTCGCGCGCGCCGCCAGCGGTGCTCCCGACAGGCCGCCCGCCTCGGTGGCGTCCGGCAGGCCGGTGACCCCCTCGCGCGACAGGGTCGTGTTGGAGACGATCATGCCGTCGATGCCGCGCCGCGTGACCTCGCCGGCGATCTCCTCGATCTGCTCCTCGGTCAGGTCCGGCGCCACCTTCAGGAACAGCGGCGTCTTCGACGTGCCCGACAGGGCGGCGTAGCCGTCCCGCGCCGCCACCGCCGAGCGCAGCAGCCGGTCGAGTTCCGAGCCGCTCTGCAGCGCGCGCAGGCCCGGCGTGTTGGGCGAGGAAATGTTGATCGTCAGGTAGCTGGCGACCGGGGCGAAGACGTTGATGCCCTCGACATAGTCGGCGACCCGGTCGATCGCGTCCTTGTTGGCCCCGACATTTACGCCGACGATGCCCGGCTTGCGGGCGCGGGCCGACAGCCGCGCGAAGGCTTCGGCATGGCCCTGGTTGTTGAAGCCGAGGCGGTTGATGATCGCCTCTTTCGCCGTGATGCGGAAGACCCGGGGCCTGGGATTGCCCTCCTGCGGCTTCGGCGTGATCGTGCCGACCTCGGCAAAGCCGAAGCCGAGCCGCAGCGCGGCGTCGGGAACCTCGGCATTCTTGTCGTAGCCGGCGGCAAGTCCAAGCGGATTGGGGAAGCCGATGCCCGCGACCGCGACGCGCAGACGGTTGTCCACCGGGGTGTCGGCGCGCGGCACGAGGCCGCTCTTCAGGGCAGCGATCGACAGGCTGTGGCTGCGCTCGGGATCGAGACGGAAGATGGCCGGACGTGCCAGCCGGTAGAGACGTCTCACCTGACGGAGCCGGGGAACTGGTGATTGCCGTCGGCGCCGAGCGGCAGATCCTCGACCCACAGCACCGCGTCCAGCGGCAGCGGACCGTAGAGATGCGGGAACAGCGCGCCACCGCGCGACGGCTCGAAGCGCAGGGCCTCGCCGAGCCGGGCGGGATCGACCGCGATCAGCAGGAGATCGTCCTGGCGGGCGAAATGCCGGGCCGCCGTCTCGCGGGCCTGCTGGCCGGTCGAGAAATGGATGTAGCCATCCGCCTCGTCCACCGGTGCGCCGTCGAAGCGGCCCTTGGCCTTCGCGGCCTCCCACAGCGCCCGCGGCGCGATCTTGTATATCGGCTCAACCATGCTCCTTCGGTTGCCAGAGGCACCGGCAAAAAGCAATCGCGCCGAATGCCGTCTGCCGCCACGAGGTGGTCACGTCCCCGGTCTAGCGTCGCCGAAAGGGCCGGAGCGTGCCGGCCATCCACCCAAGCAACGGGAGGCCGCCATGGCCGGATATGTGCTGACGATCCTGACCGCAACCGCGCTGCTGGCGACGCCGGCGGCCGCCCAGTCGCTCATCGACACGGCCGGCGGACGCTACGAGATGCAGCCCGTCGATGGCGGCGTCGCGCGGCTCGACACGGTGACCGGCGATGTCGAGTTCTGCCGGGTCGCCGGCGACGCCATCGTCTGCACCGATGCGACACTCGGCGGGGGCAACGACGCCAGCGGTGACGGCGATCTTGCAGCCCGCCTCGACGATCTCGAAGCCCGGGTGGAAGAACTGGAAGAGGGCCGCCGGGCGCTGATCGACAGCGACGACGCCGATCGCGCCGTCGACCAGATGCAGAAGCTGTTTCGCGGCTTCGCCGACATCGTCCGGGAGCTCGACGAGGACATTCGCGGCGAGACCCCGTCGGGTGATGCGGACACCGATACGGACATGCCCGGCCGGACCTGACGCGCCACGGAAGGGACGGGCTGGCGTCAGACCGGGAAGCTGACCCGGCGCCTCAGATAGGCTTCCATCGTGTCGAGGGAGCGCTCCCCGGCGGCGGTCGGAAACACTTCGAAGACGTGGCAGCCGCCATTGGTCAACGACAGTTCCGTCTCGATCCCGCTGCCCATCCAGCGCATCGCCATGAACAGCGTGTCGTCAATCAGGAGATCCCGCGTGCCGCAGCTGAACAGCGCCGGCGGCAGCCCGGTCAGGTCGGCATAAAGCGGCGAGACCGCCGGGTCCTTGAGCGAGACGCTCTCCGGCACCAGCCGCATGACGAATTCCATGACGTCGTCGGTGTTGAGGACGAGCCGCTCCTTGCCCCAGTTGCGCACGCTCGGGGTCAGTGACAGATCGTAGCAGCCGGCGACCAGATTGGCGGCGCGGAACGGCGTCAGGCCGTATTCGTCGCGCAGCCGCAGCATCGTCAGGACGGCGAGATGCGCCCCGGCCGATTCCCCACCGATGGCCAGGAAGCCGCGCGGCAGGTCGAGATGGCCGTTGGCCAGCGCCACCGCGATGTCGGTGCAGTCGTGCAGGGCCGCCGGATGGGGAAATTCGGGTGCCAGCCGATATTCGACCGAGGCGACGGTCAGTCCGGTATTGTCGGCCATCCGGCGCAGGCGCGGATCGGCCTCGTCGGCGGCGCCGAACACCCAGCCACCGCCATGGATATGCAGGAAGGTGCCGCGGGTCTGGCCGTCGCGCGGGCGGAACACCCGCACCGGAATCTCGCGGCCGGCGCCGCCGATATGGATGATCTCCTCCGCGTTCTTCTCGCGCGGTCCGATCGGCAGGATGCCGCGGCCCTCGCGCCGCGCCTTGCGAACCGTCTCCACCGGCAGCGACCAGGGATCGGGCAGCGCCCTCTGATCCCTGATGATCTTCTCGTTCAGGGCGACCAGTTCGGGGTCCGCCTGCGCCGGGTCGAATGCTGCCGGGTCGATGGTCAGTCGCGTCTTGGTCATTGCCGTTTCCCTGTTGCGCCGGAGAAGCTAGGACATGGCCTCCACAGGTGTAGGGCGCGGCGTGTGGCAAAGGCGCCGGCCGCATCCAACGACAACGGGGCAAGCCGATGGACCAGCATATCGAAACCCTCAGCGTCGCAGCGAAAGGGCGCTCGATGACCGACATCAGCGCCGCGATCGCCAAACGGCTGACCGCGGCGGGCGCCCGCGAGGGGCTGCTGACGGTGTTCATTCGCCATACCTCGGCGTCGCTGACCATCCAGGAGAATGCCGATCCCGACGTCCAGCACGACCTCTTGAACGCCCTCGACCGGCTGGCACCCGCCGACGCGCCCTATCTCCACACCATGGAGGGCCCGGACGACATGCCGGCCCACATCAAGACCGTGCTGACGGGAACCAGCGTCGCCGTGCCGGTGTCGGGCGGCCGCATGATGCTGGGCACCTGGCAGGGCATCTATGTCGTCGAGCATCGGGCACGCGCGCATTCGCGCGAGATCGTGCTGCACTTTTCCGGTACGCTGGGCTGAGGCCGGAACCACCGCGGGTTGATCCTACCGGGCAGCCGGGCCAAGAAGGGCCGCGACGAAGTGGGAGCGCGTCGCAGCCGGTATCCGGTTGAAAAGGCAGGGGGGAGAACAGGGGCATGCGCTACGTCTTCATCGTGGCCGACGATCATCCGCTGTTTCGCGGCGCGCTGCGGGAGATCCTGACGTCGCTGCCGGACACGGCCGAGATCGTCGAGGCGGCGGATTTCGACCAGGCCGCGGCGGCGCTGGCCGCCAATCCCGAGGCCGATCTGATGCTGCTCGACCTGAACATGCCGGGAACCAGCGGCCTGTCGGGCATGGCGCTCCTGCGCGCCGACCACCCCTCGGTGCCCATCGCCATCGTCTCGGGCAGCGAGGACGCGCCGATCGTGGCGCGGGCGCTCGATCTCGGCGCCTCCGGTTTTATCCCGAAATCCTCCGGCTTTGCCGAGATCCGCGAGGCGATCCTGGCGCTTCTGGCCGGCGAAGTCTTCCTGCCGCCGGACATCTCGCTGGAATCGGAGCGCGACCCGGAGGTCACCGAACTGATCCAGCGCATCCGCACCCTGACGCCGCAACAGACGCGGGTCCTGACCATGCTGGGGCGCGGGCTTCTCAACAAGCAGATCGCCTACGAGCTCGGCATCTCCGAAGCCACCATCAAGGCGCATGTCTCGGCGGTGCTCCTGAAGCTCGGCGTCGACAGCCGCACCCAGGCGGTGATCCGCCTGTCGCGGCTCGGCATCGATCTGGAAAGCGGCCTCGCCGGCTGAGCCGCGGGCCGCGGACGTATCCCGTCCAAGCCATGCGCCATGGAACGGCGCTGCTGCCGATCGCCTATTCCGCGGCTTCGCGGCGACCATGCTTGCGGCCCATGGCGGCGCGCAGCGAGGCCGGCTTCAGCGGCTTGGTCAGGATGTCCACCTCCATCCCCGCCGCCTGCTCGCGCAGGCCCGGCGACCGGTCGGCGGTGACGAGGATCACCGGCAGTTCGGGGCCGAACACCCGGCGCAGCGCCGTCACCGCGTCGAGGCCTGTCCCCTCGTCGAGATGATAGTCGACGAGGGCGATGTCCGGCACGATGCCGCGCCGCCCGAGATCGGGGATCGCCTCCGACGCGGACCCATAGGCCTCAACCTCGCAGCCCCAGCCGGCCAGAAGCACTCGCATGCCCTCGCGGATGGCCACCTCGTTGTCGATGCACAGGACCCGCGTTCCGGCGAGCGCCAGGCCGGCCCGCGCGGGCAGCAGCGCGGTCTGCGGCGCGGTGACGGGCGTCACGTCGGCCACCGGCAGCGTCACCCGGAAGCGGGTGCCCCGGCCATGCTCCGACGTCGCCTCGATCGGATGGTCGAGCACCCGGGCGATGCGATCGACGATGGACAGGCCGAGCCCCAGCCCGCGGGCGGTCCGGCTGCCTTCGTCGAGGCGGACGAACTCGTGATAGATCGCCTCCAGCTTGTCGGCCGGAATGCCAATGCCGCTGTCGGCGATCTCCACGTCGATCCGGCCGCCGGTGCGATGGCGCACGCCGACCACGACCTTGCCGGCGCGGGTGTATTTGATGGCGTTGGAGACGAGGTTCTGGATCAGCCGGCGCAGCAGGTTGCGGTCCGAGCGGACCGACACGCCGGTGCGCACGAAGCGCAGCGCGATGGCCTTTTCGTCGGCCAGCGGCTTCATGTCGGTCTCGATCTGGCGCAGCAGCCGGTCGAGCGGGAAATCCTCGATCTTGGCCTGCATGCCGCCGGCTTCCAGCCGCGAGATGTCGAGCACCGCGCCGATGATCGCCTCGACGGCCTCCAGCGACGAGCCGATATTGGCGGCGATCTCGGTCTCCTGGCCGCCGAGGCTGCGCTCTTCCAGCGCTGCGGCGTAGAGCCTTGCGGCATTGAGCGGCTGCAGGATGTCGTGCCCGGCGGCGGCCAGGAAGCGCGTCTTGCCGAGATTGGCCGCGTCGGCCGCCAGCCGCGCCTTGCCGAGCTCTTCGTTGGCGGTCGTCAGCTCGCCGGTGCGCATGCGCACCCGCTCTTCCAGGCTCTCGTTCATCTCGCGCAGGGCGGCGGCGCGGCGCACCCGCTCGGTCATGTCCGAGACGGTGGCGACGAGGCCGCCTTCCGGCATGCGGTTGGAGCGGAATTCCAGGACGCGGCCAGAGCGCCGCAGACTGATCTGGCGCAGCGCTGGCGGCCGGGTCAGCACCTCGAAACTGGTGTCGTATTCTGGCCGGTCGATCTCGCCGGCCTCGATCAGCTCGTCGAGGACGACGGTCATCGGCGTGCCGATCTGGCCGAACTCCGAGGACAGGCCGACGAGATCGCGGAACTGCCGGTTCCAGAAGGTCAGGCGGTAGTCGGCGTCGAAGATGGCGAGGCCCTGGTCGACCTGTTCGAGCGCGATCCGCAGGAGGTCGCGATTGTATTGCAGCGCCTCGGAGGCGTCGTCGAGGAGCTGCAGCGCCGAGCGGCTGGAATCGGCATGGCGCTGGAACAGGAGCGACAGGACGAGCCGCGACGAGGCCGAGCCGATGGCCGCCGCCAGAAGCTGCTCGGAAAAACGGATCGTGGCGGAATCGGCCGTGTCGTCGTCGTCGATGGTCCGGTGCTCGGCCTCGGCGAAGCTGCGGAACGAGCGTTCGGTGCGGTCCGAGCCGAGATAGCGGGCGATGGTCGCCTTGAGTTCGCGGATGCTGACCCCGGCGCGGGTGCGCCGCACACCGGCCGCGGGACCGACGTCGCTGGAGGCGAAGACGGCGGCCTGGATGCGCTCCAGCGGCGTCGCCTTGCGGCTGAGCGAGCCGACGACGAGGAAGAAGATGTTGGCCGACAGGCTGACGAGGCAGCCATAGAGCAGGGGATCGAGCAGCGGCGCGGCGGCGGGGTCGGCGCCGGCGGTGACCGCCGTCGCGTCGATGGCCTGGCCACGTAGGAGCGCCGGCAGGAGCAGCGTCCAGGCCCAGCCGATGATGCCGGCGATGAGGCCCGCCGTGGCGCCGCGGGCATTGGCGCCCTTCCAGTACAGCCCGGCGAGGAAGGGCGGCGCGAGCTGGGCGATGGCGGCGAAGGAGAGGAGCCCGATCGAGGCGAGGCCGCTGCCGGCCCCGGCGTAGCGGTAATAGCCGTAGCCGAGAAACACGACGACGAAGATCGCCGAGCGCCGGACATTGAGGATCAGCCGGGTCTCGTCGCGGGTGGGATCGACCGCATGGTCGCGACGCTTCAGGAGCCACGGCAGGACCAGGTCGTTGGAGATCATGATCGACAGGGCGACGCTGGCGACGATCACCATGGCGGTGGCGGCCGACAGGCCGCCGATGAAGGCGACCAGCGACAGCGCGTCCTGGCCCTGCGACAGCGGTAGCGACAGCACGTAGAGATCGGCATCGACGCTGGGGCCGAGGGTGATCAGCCCGGCCACGGCGATCGGCACGACGAAGAGGTTGATGACGACGAGATAGAGCGGGAACAGCCAGCGGGCGCGGCGGATCTCGTGGCGGGTGCGGTTTTCCACCACGGTCATGTGGAACTGCCGCGGCAGGAGCAGGATCACCAGCGCGCTGAGGCCGAGCGAGGCGATGAAATGCCCGCCGATGCCGCCCTGGAAGGAGGCGAGGACCCGCGGGCTGGCGAGCGCCGCATTCCACAATTCGCCGGGCTCGAACAGGACGAAGGTCGCCCACAGGCCGACCGCCAGGAAGGCGGTGAGCTTGACCAGCGATTCCATCGCGACGGCCAGGACGAGGCCGTCCTGATGCTCGGTGGCGTCGGCGTGGCGGGTGCCGAACAGCACCGCGAAGATGCCGAGAACGGTGGCGACGAGCAGCGCCAGATCGCTGAACAGCGGCGGCATTTCCAGCGTCGCGCTGTAATGGGCGACGAGGCTGGCGACGCTGGTGGAAATCGCCTTCAGCTGCAGGGCGATGTACGGCACCGTGCCGACGATGGCGATGACGGTGGCGAGCGCCGCGACCGACGGGTTCTTGCCGTAGCGCGAGCCGATGAAATCGGCGACGGTGGTGATGCGCTCGGCCTTGGCATGGCGGATCAACCGCTCGATGAAGCCCGGCGCGAAGACGAAGACGAGGATCGGGCCGAGATAGATCGCCAGGAAGGAAAGCCCGTCGCGCGCCGCCACGCCGACCGAGCCGAAAAATGTCCAGGAGGTGCAATAGACGGCGAGGCTGAGCGCATAGACGCCCGGCCGGCTGATGCGCGCCCGGCCGGCCGCCGCCCGGCGGTCGCCCCACCAGGCCACGGCGAACAGCAGCAACAGATAGACGATCGCCGTGAAGACGATGATCCCGCTATGCAATTCTCATCCTCCCGGCGGCCTGACGGGAGCGGAGCGGCGCCCCTGCGGGTCAGGTGAGCCGGGATGCCGCTTCAGGCCGCAGCCTGTTCGACACAACCACCGGTGCCCGCGCAAGTCCAGATCGCGACCCCGCCGGTGCCGGCGATGGCCGATTTTCCGCGTGTGGCGTGATTGTGCCCCTGCCGCGCAACTGTAGAGTGGACGCCCCATCGTCAGAGGAATCATGAGATGCTCAAGGAATTCAAGGAATTTGCCCTGAAGGGCAACATGGTCGATCTGGCGATCGGCATCATCATCGGCGCGGCGTTCTCCGGCCTCGTCAATTCGGTGGTCAAGGACCTGTTCATGCCGGTCATCGCCGCGATCTCGGGCGGCGTCGACTTCACCAACAAGTTCGTCGGTCTCGACGACGGCGTCACCGCCACCAGCCTGGAAGCGGCGCGCGAGCAGGGGCCGGTGCTCGCCTATGGCCAGTTCGTCACCCTGTCGATCAACTTCCTGATCGTCGCCTTCATCCTGTTCATGGTGGTCAAGGCGATGAACCGGCTGAAGCGCAAGGAAGAGGCCAAGCCGCCGGAGGTGTCCGAGGTGCCGCGCAACGAGAAGCTGCTGGAGGAAATCCGCGACCTGCTGGCCAGCGCCTCGAACCGCGAAACCCGGGTCTGACGCTTCACTGAACCGACGACGAAGCCCGCCGCCGAGAGCGGCGGGCTTGCATTTTCCGGGACGAAGCGCGATGCCGGGCACGGCGTCAGGCGACGCCGTTTTCGTTCGAGTCTCCCCCGGAAGGCACCCTGATGAGCGACAGATTTCGGCTCAGCCGCGAGGCTGTGGAAGCGCCGGCGAGCGGCATCGTCGCCGTCATCGACTATGCCCGCGGCCATGAGGGGGTGATCCCGCTCTGGGCCGGCGAAGGCGACCTGCCGACGCCGGGCTTCATCGCAGACGCGGTGACCGCGAGCCTTGCGGCGGGCGAGACCTTCTACACCTATCAGCGCGGCCTGCCGGAACTGCGCCAGGCGCTGAGCGACTACACCGCCCGGCTCTACGGCATCGAATCCTCGCCGGAACGCTTCTTCGTCACCGGTTCGGGCATGCAGGCGATCCAGATCTCGATCGCGGCGAGCGCCTCGCCCGGCGACGAGCTGATCTATTTCGGCCCGGCCTGGCCGAACTTCGCCGCCGCCTGCGGCGTGCGCGGCGCCGTGCCCCGCGAAGTCGCGCTCGACTGGACCGATGCCGGCTGGCAGCTCGACCTCGACAAGGTCGCCGCGGCCATCGGCCCGAAGACCCGCACCATCTTCGTCAACACGCCGGCGAACCCGACCGGCTGGACGGCCGACCAGGCGACGCTGAAGGCGATCCTGGCGCTGGCCCGTCAGCACGGCCTGACGATCATCGCCGACGAGATCTACAGCCGCTTCTACTACGCCGCTGACCGGGCGCCGTCCTTCCACGACATCATGGAGCCGGACGACGCGATCCTGTTCGTCAATTCCTTCTCCAAGAACTGGGCGATGACCGGCTGGCGGGTCGGCTGGATCGAGACCACCCCGGCCATCGGCACCGTCATCGCCAATCTCACCCAGTATTCGACCTCGGGCGTCGCCCCCTTCATGCAGCGCGGCGCCATCGCCGCGATCACCGAGGGCGAGCCCTTCGTGGCGATGCAGGTCGAGCGGGCCCACAAGGCGCGCGACATCTTCACCGAGCGGCTGGCGGCGACCAACCGGGTCGCCATCGTCCAGCCGGCGGGCGCCTTCTATTCCTTCTTCGCCATCGACGGCATCACCGAGACCCGCGAGACGGCCTTCCGCATCGTCGACGAGGCCAAGGTCGGCCTTGCGCCCGGCACCGCCTTCGGGCCGGTGTCGCCGGGCTCGTTCCGGGCCTGCTTCCATCGCCGGCTCGACGAGGTGGAGAAGGCGGCGGATCGGCTGGCCGACTGGATCGGCCGTTCGGCGTGACAGGCTGGGACCGGCGCCGGGTCGGCAATCTCGCCGCCACGCTGGCACTGGCCGCCCTCGGCGGGGGCGTGGCGGCGGTGCTCGGCCTGCCGGTCGCCTGGCTGCTCGGCCCGGTTCTCGCCGTTTCGGCGGCCAGCGTCGCCGGTCTCGATACGCGGCTGCCGCAGGCGCTGCGGACACTGGCCTTCTTCATTCTCGGGATGCAGGCCGGCTCCGGCGTGACGCCCGCCGTCCTCGACCAGATGGCGATCTGGCCGCTCTCCTTCGCCGTCCAGATGCTCGGCGTTCTGGGCGTCATCATCGTGACGCGCGCCTTCCTGCGCCACGGTCTCGGCTGGGACCGGGACACCGCCCTCTTCGCCTCATTGCCGGGGGCGCTGTCCTTCGTGCTGGCGGCGGCCTCGGAAACAAGGGCCGACCTGCCGCGGGTGACCATCGTCCAGAGCGTGCGGCTGCTGATCCTGATCGGCGCGTTGACGCCGGTGCTGGGCTGGTTCGAAGGCGGCGAGGACGTGGTCGCGGCCTCGCGCGGCACCGACGGGCCGCTGACGGAATATCTGCTGCTGCTGTTCGTCTGCGTCGCGGCGGCGGGCCTCGGCCATCTGGTGCGGCTGCCGGGCGGGATGATGCTGGGCGCGCTGATCGGAAGCGCCTTCATGCATGTCGGCGAATTCGCCACCGTCGCCATCCCGCCGGTTCTCGCCGTGCCGAGCCTGATCCTTCTGGGCGCGCTGATCGGGTCGCGGCTGCAGGGGCTCGACCGCAGGGGCGTCTTCGCGCTGCTGCCCGCGGCGATCGGCTCGTTTGCCATCGGCATCGTGATCTCGGCGATCTCGGTCGCCGTGGCGGTGCTGGTGCTGGAGATCTCGGTCGGCAAGGTGGCGCTGGCCTATGCGCCGGGGGCGCTCGAAGCGCTGACCGTTCTGGCGTTCCAGTTCGACGTCGATCCGGCCTATGTGGCGGCCCATCACGTCGTGCGCTTCGTCTGCATCGCCCTGATGGTGCCGCTCCTGGCCAAGCACATCGCGCGGCCGGGCGACACCGTGGCGGTGCCGCCTGAGGACTCAGGCGTCGATGGCGGCGAAGACCGACGGTGACGGGGCGGGCGCTTCGCCGCCCTCCGGTCCCCAGAAGATCACCCAGGTGACGAAATCGTCCGACATGTCGGTGAAGCGGTGGTCCTGTCCGGCGCGCACGAACAGCGCGTCGCCCGCCGCCACGTCGTCGGTCTGGCCCTCGCGCCAGAAGGCGGCCCGGCCCGAGACGACGATGTAGAGCTCGTCCTGCAGATGCGGGCGCTGGTGGTCGGTGCCGCGCGGCGCGAACACTTCCAGCGACATGGTGCCGTGGGAGATGGCCTCGGCGGCGAAGACGCCGTCCGGCCATTGCTCGGTCGCGGGCAGGGGCAATCTGTCCAGAAGCTGCGCCAGCGAAATCTTCATGGAGCGCTCCTTTCGACGCGGGTCGTCACCCGGCCGCGTCGTGCGCGGCCGGTGTGGGACGTGTCAGCCGCCGGCCTGCGACACGACCAGCGGGGTCACCTTGGTGGACCGCTCGGCCTGGGCCGGCTGCTGGCTGGCGAAGGGAATGCCGATGGCGTTCCAGGTCTCGACCAGGGCGTCCTTCAGCGTGTCGATCAGCGCGTCGTCGTGCAGCGGCGTCGGCGTGATGCGCAGACGCTCGGTGCCGCGGGGCACGGTCGGGTAGTTGATCGGCTGGATGTAGATGCCGTGGGCGTGGAGAAGGTGGTCGCTGGCCTTCTTGCACAGGTCCGGATCGCCGACGAGCACCGGCACGATATGGGTCTCGGACGGCATCACCGGCAAATCGGCCTCGCCGAACACCAGCTTCGCCTGGGCGGCCTGGCGCTGCTGCGCATCGCGCTCGGCCTGGCTGGTCTTCAGGTGGCGGATGGAGGCGACGGCCGCGGCGGCGAGCGCCGGCGGCAGGGCGGTGGTGAAGATGAAGCCCGGCGCATAGGAGCGGACCGCGTCGATCAGCGCCCGGGTGCCGGTGATGTAGCCGCCGAGGACGCCGAAGGCCTTGGCCAGCGTGCCCTCGATCACGTCGATCCGGTGCGCGACGTCGTCGCGCTCGCAGATGCCGCCGCCGCGCGCGCCGTACATGCCGACCGCATGGACCTCGTCGATATAGGTCATGGCATTGTAGCGCTCGGCCAGATCGGCGATCTCGGCGATCGGCGCGATATCCCCATCCATGGAATAGACGCTCTCGAAGACGATCAGCTTCGGCCGGTTCGGCTCGGCCGCCTTCAGAAGCTCTTCCAGATGGGCGAGGTCGTTGTGTCGGAACACCTGCTTCTTGACGCCGGACTTGCGCACGCCCTCGATCATCGAGGCGTGGTTCAGCTCGTCGGACAGGATCAGGCAGTCGGGCAGCAGCTTGGCGATGGTCGAGATCGACGCCTCGTTGGAGACGAAGCCGGAGGTGAAGACCAACGCGGCTTCCTTGCCGTGCAGATCCGCCAGTTCCTTCTCCAGTTCCACCAGCGGGTGGTTGGTGCCGGAAATGTTGCGGGTACCGCCGGCGCCCGAGCCCATGGCTGAGACGGTCGAGGTCATCGCCGAGATGACATCCGCATGCTGGCCCATGCCGAGATAGTCATTGGAGCACCACACGGTGATCTCGGTGGCTTCGCCGTCATGGCGCCAGATGGCCTTCGGAAACCGGCCGGCAATGCGCTCGAGATCGGCAAAGACCCGGTAGCGTTTCTCGGCATGCAAAGCCTCGATCGCAGACTCGAACTGGCCCTGATAATCGATCATCCCATACTCCTTGTCAGAACCTTTCTAAGAGCCGTTCCAGTCAAAGTCCATCTTCGGCCGGGCATTCGGGCACCATGCGTTCAATTGTCGTTTTGCCGGGAAGCGAAGCGCGAACAGGGACTTCGCCGCCGCTGCGCAGATGGGGATCGCAGCGGCGCGATGCCCGGCGGTTTTGCGGCCCAGCGGAAATGTCGCAGGGCGGGGCGATAAAGCCGCGCCTGCCGGCCGTGCCGTCGCGCTTGTGTGGTGACCGGATCGGCTGGGGCTCCGGTCAGTCGTCGCCCGCTCCTGCCGGGTCAGGGTTGTCGTCCATCTGCGATGCCTGCGCACTCTGCCGGCGGGCGCGGGCCTGTTCCTTGCGCTTGCGCAAATTCTCCCGCAATTGCGCCTCCAGCCGTTCCTGCCGGCTGAGTTTGGGCGGCGTGCTTCCGGTGTCGTCCTGGCTCATCTGTCTGCACCTTGTTCGCGATCGTTGCGGCGATCGGCAGGCTGGCTTGGTCAATCGATCCGCGGCGTGACGGTTCCGTCGGGGCCTCAGCGCGCGTCAGTCGTCATGGCGGCAAGCGCGTCCGGCGTCGACCGGGCCGGCGCCCAGCCGAGCGTGTGTCGCAGATGCCCGGCATTCACGACGAAGGGTGTGTCGAGGGTCGCCACCATCGCCTCGCGCCCGGCCAGTCCGGCGAGCTTTCGCAGCAAGGCGGGCGGCACCCGGATCAGGCGAGGGGGGCGGCCGAGCCCGTGGCGGAGGGCCGTCACGATCGCGGCGGTCGACAGCGGCGGATCGCCGGCGACGAGAAAGGTCTCGCCGGCGGCCTGTTCCGCGGTGAGCGCCAGCACGATCGCCTGCACGAGATCGTCGACGGCAACGAGGCTACGGGGCGCCGCAAAGCCGCCCAGCGGAAGCGGCGCCGGCATGCGGGCCAGTTTCGCCAGCGCTGCGATGCCACCCCGCCCGCCGGGGCCGAACACCGGCACCGGTCGCAAAACGCAGCCCGTCGTCGCACTGCCGGACAGGGCCTGCCAGAAGGCACGCTCGCCCTCGTGCTTGGAGCGCGCATAGGCGCTCTGGGGCGCGATCGGCGATGCCTCGTCGACCGGGTCGGGGGAGGCGGCGTGGACATTTGCCGTGCTGACGAAGACCATCCACCGGACGCCCTCGCGCGCTGCGCGGCGCGCCAGCGCGGCGGTGCCGTCGCGATTGACCGCCGCAAGGGCCGCGGCATCGGCGGCGTCGGCCGTGCCGCGCTCGGGATTGGCGGCGGCGAGATGCGCGACGGCGTCGATGCCCCGGGGCCAGTCCGCCGCCGTCTCGATGTCGGCAAGCTGCGTCGGTGCGGCGAAGACGCCATCGCCGCCCGGCCCGCCGCGGCGCAGGAGGACGGTGTCGTGGCCGTCCGCCGCGAGCGCGGTCTTGAGCCGGCGCCCGACGAAACCGCTGCTGCCTGTCAGAAGGATGCGCAAGACGAGGACACTCCGTGGAACCGTTCGAACCGGTTCTGGCGAAGCCGCGGCCCATGCGCAACGCCGGCGCGGCGAAAACCGATTTGCCAATCGCGGGCGATGCTGTAGCGGAAGGGCCATGAAGCGCCTCTTCGATTTCACCGCCAGCCTCGTCGGCCTTGTCTGTCTGGGCTGGCTGATCGGCCTTCTCGCGATCCTGGTGAAGCGGGACAGCGACGGCCCCGGCATCTATGCCCAGCCGCGGGTCGGCCGCGATGGCGCGGTCTTCACCTGCTACAAGCTGCGCACCATGCACCGGACTACCGTGTCGGCCGCCTCGCACGAGACACCGGCCTCGGCGGTCACCGGATTGGGCCGCAGGCTGCGCGCCCTGAAGCTCGACGAGTTGCCGCAGCTCTGGAACGTCCTGAAGGGCGAGATGAGCTTTGTCGGTCCGCGGCCCTGCCTGCCGTCGCAGACCCTGCTGATCGAGGAGCGTGGCCGGCGCGGCGTCCTTTCGGTGCGCCCCGGCATCACCGGGGAAGCGCAGGTGCAGGGTGTCGACATGTCCGACCCGGTGCGCCTCGCCGAGATCGACGCGCACTATGTGAACAACCGCAGCTTCCTCGGCGATCTGACGCTGATCCTGCAGACGGTGGCCGGCGGCGGTCGCGGCGACCGGGTGCGCGGCTGAGGCCGGGCGGCTTACAACCACGCTGAAATCCGCTAGGTGTCCGGCGCGGAGCGGGGAGGGCTCCAATCCGTCCCGCCGCATGCGCGTCACCAGCAATCCGAGGATGCCAGCTCCATGATCGAACGCGTCGGCTTCGCCGCCGAACTCGCCGCCTATACCGACCGGCATGGTCCGGTGACCATCGGTCTCGCCGGTGCCGGCCAGATGGGCACGGACATCGTCGTGCAGGTGGCGCTGATGACCGGCGTGCGGATCGGGGCGATTGCCGCCAACAGCCCGCGCCGTCCGACCGAAGCGATCGCCATGGCGGGCCATTCCGCCGACCATGGCAGCTTCGCCGCGAACGCATCCGACATCGACCGGACCATCGAGGCGGGCCGCATCGCCGTCACCGACGATCTCGGCGCGCTCTGTGCCGCCGGACGCATCGACGTCGTCGTCGATGCGACGGGCAGCCCGGAGGTCGGCACCTTCCTCGCGCTGGAGGCGATCCGCAACGGCAAGCACATCGTCATGCTGAATGTCGAGGCGGACATCACCGTCGGCCGCCTCCTGGCCCGCAAGGCGAAGGAAGCCGGCCGCGTCTATACGGGTTCGGCCGGCGACGAGCCGGCCTCGACGCTGGAGCTCATCGCCTTCGCCCAGAGCCTCGGCATGGAGATCGTCGCGGCGGGCAAGGGCAAGAACAACCCGCTGCGCCATTCCGCCATTCCCGAGGAATACGAGGAGGAGGCCCGCGCGCGGAACATGAATGCCCGCATGCTGGTCGAGTTCATCGACGGCTCCAAGACCATGGTCGAGATGACCGCCATCGCCAATTGCACCGGCCTGACGCCGGACGTTGCGGGCATGCACGGACCCGAAGCGACCAGCGAGAACCTGGGGCAGGTGCTCTGCACCACCGAGGATGGCGGGATCCTGTCGCGGTCGGGTTGCGTCGACTACACGATCGGCAAGGGCGTGGCCCCCGGCGTCTTCTGCGTGGTCAAGCCGCGCCATCCCCGCGCCATCGAGCGCATGGCCGATCTGAAGGTCGGTCCCGGCCCCTGTTTCGGCCTGATCCGGCCGTTCCACCTGACCAGCCTGGAGACCCCGCTCTCGGCGGTGCGTGCGGTCATCCACCGGCGGCCCGACATGGTGCCGATCGACCGGCCCGTCGGCGAGTGCGGCGCGCTGGCCAAGCGCGACCTGACGCCCGGCGAGACGCTCGGCCGGATCGGCGAGGCCGACTATCGCGGCTACGCCATGACCTGGGAGGACGGGCGCACGCGCCGGGCGCTGCCGATCGGGCTCGTCGAAAAGGCGAAGGTGGTGCAGCCGATCAGGGCGGGCGAGCTTCTGACCCACGACAATTGCGCCCCCGACGAGAGCCTGCTCGTGACCCGGATGCGGGCCGAACTCGATGCCGCCGATGGCCGCTTCGCAGCCTGAACCGGAAACCTCCGAACGCGGCGTCATCCGGGCGGTCACCTGGAACTGCCACGGCTCGATCGGCGCCGATCGGCGCTGCGACCCGGAGCGCACCCTTGCGACCATCGCGCGGCTCGGCCCGGATATTCTGGCACTGCAGGAGGTCGACGGCCGTTCGCATCTCGGCCGCCGGCAGCGCGCCTTCGAGACCCTGGGGCAGGAGCTTCTGAAGACGGCGGGATCGCAGATCGTCGAGGCGCGCACCGTTCCGCGCGAGGATCGCGACTACGGCCATCTGCTGTGGTCGCGCTGGCCGATCGTCAGCGCGACCATCCATGCCCTGCCGGAACCCGGGGTCGAGCCGCGCGCCGCCATCGAGGCCGTGATCGCCGCGCCCTCGGGGCACCTGCGAGTGCTGGCATTCCATCTCGGTCTGCTGCGGCGCCAGCGGCGGGCGCAGGCGCAGTTCCTCGCCGAGCGCGTCGACGCGCGGGACGTGCCGACGCTGGCGATGGGGGACGGCAACGATCTGAGGCTAGGGGGCGCGCTGCATGGCGCGCTGGCGCCGCGGCTGCCGGTGCACACCGCGCCGCGCTCGTTTCCGGCGCGCTGGCCGATGCTCCGGCTGGACCGGATCTACGCCTCGGAAGGGTTCTCGCTGGTCACGCATGGACCGGGCCATGCCTCGCGGCCCGCGTCCGATCATCTGGCGGTCACGGCGGATCTCGCCTGGCCGGAGAGGGTCTGAAGGCGCGGGGCTAGCCGGACGGCTCGGTCTTGTCCCCCGCCTGATCCGGGCGGGTCGAGCGGATGACGATGTCGAGACCTTCGGCAAGGCACTTGCGGCTGTCTTCGTCGAGCGGCTCGAGGGCCTCGCAGATGCGCTGCAGCGGGTCTTTCTTCAGCAGCGCGCGACCGCGGTCGGTCAGGCCGAGTTCCTCGGCGCGGCCGCGTCCGACGCTGCCCAGCTTGGTGACGTAGCCCTTGGTGATCAGCGTGCGCACGGTGCGGGCCACGGCGCCCGAGGCGAGACCCTGGAACCGGGCGAGATCGATGGCCGTGCGCAGCGGCACGGGCGCGGAATGGATGTAGCGCAGGGCCGCCCATTGCGCCGGGAACAGCTTGGACGCGTATCCCTGCGAGTGCAGGCGCCTCGCAATCTGCTCCAGCTGGCTGGCCAGATCCGTCGTGGGTATCATCGAAATTCCGCTGTCTTCCTGAGAGCCCCGTCCGCATGCCTGCCTGCATCGAACCTTGCTGGGCGTGCATATATGAGGATCGACGAAGTTTATCCAATCATGCCTGCTTGCAGTCCTAAGGAGCCGTGCAGGCAGTATTTAGAATTGTAAGTATCTCATGCGTCAGATCGTGGCGGGACTTGGTGTCGGACACGTGCCGTGCGTCCTGTCGTGCATGGAATGGCCTCATGGGCCGCTCGCATCGATGACGGCTGCGGCCCGACTGCCCGCAGATGTGCCTGCTCAATCCGGCGAGATTGAGGACGGCCTTGGGCGGCCGGTGCGCATAGGGGGCGGCGGCATCAGTCGGGCGTGCGCAGCCAGTAGACGCGGAGCGGCTGGGCCAGGACGCGCATGCCGTCCTCGGTCTCTGCTTCGGCCTCGAAGCGGGCTTCCACCGCGCTGCGATTGTCCGCAACGGCAGCCGCGCGCAGCGGATCAACGGCTTCCAGCCGCTCGATGAACTGGGCGACGTCGCGGAAGCGTTCGCTGCGCTGATAGACGACGTTGCCGCGCAGGACGAAGCTGCCGTTGCGCACCGCATCCGCCACAGCGACGCCGGCCGCCTCGCGAATCTCGCTCTCGTCCTCGACCGGGCGCATCGCCTCGAAATACGGACCTTCGGCCAGGGGCTCGACGATCAGCACCGTGCCGGCCGGCTTCGTGACGCGCGCCGCCTCCGCAAGCGCCGTCGCCATGGCGGCGACCGGTACGTGGTGCAGGGCGTTGAGGATCACGGCGGCATCGAAGCCGGAATCGTCGAAGGGGAGGGCTTCGGCGGCCGCCACTTCGAAACGGGCCTCCGGGACGCTGTCGCGGGCCGCAGCGATGGCCGCCTCGCTGGGATCGATCCCGGTCACGGCGAAGCCGCGCTTCACGAGGCTGCGGGCGAGCGCGCCGCGTCCACAGCCGATGTCGAGCACGGAGCCGGCGGATTCCCCGGCCAGCACCTCGCCGATGACGGCGGCGGTGTCGCCGGCCGCAAAGGCGGTGTTCAGGGCGCTCTGGATGGTCTTCGGATCGCTCATGGCCGGTTCCTGCAGCATGCGGGGACAGGACGATTCCTGCCCGGCGCGACGATAGCGGCCAACCGCCGGCGAACAAGGGCCAGCGAGCAAGGGCCGGAGCGCCGGGGCGCTCCGGCGGACCGGATCAGCCGGCCGGGTAGTTCTGCGGGAACAGCGCCCGCAGGGCGGCTTCGTCGCGCTCGGACTTGAAGCCGACATCGCTGCCGACCTTGCGGGCCTCGGCCACGGCCGGCCGGGCATCGATGGCCGCGAACCAGCGCGACAGGTTCGGATAGTTGGCGAGTTCGCCTTCGCCCAGCACCATCTTCGCCCGGTCGATCCAGCCCCAGGCCGCCATGTCGACGATGGTGTAGTCGTCGCCGACGAAGAATTCGCGGCCCGCCAGGTGGTCGTCCAGCACCTGGTAGTGCCGCTGGGCCTCGCGCAGATAGCGGTTGGCGGCATAGTCGGACTTGTCCTTGCCGACCGTGCGGAAATGCACCGACTGGCCGGAATAGGGGCCGACACCGGTGGCGATGAACATCAGCCAGGACAGGAGCTCGCCGCGGTCCTCGGCCTTGCCGGCGAACTTGCCGTGCTTGTCGGCGAGATAGAGCAGGATGGCGTTGGAATCGAAGATGCGCTTGCCGTCGTCCTCGATCGCCGGCAGCTTGCCGTTGGGATTGATCTTCCGGAACGCGGCCTCGTGCTGTTCGCCCTTCAGCGTGTCGACCGGCGCAAGCTCGAAATCGAGGCCGGCTTCCTTGAGGAAGAGCGCGACCTTCATCGGGTTCGGCGTCGGGTGGAAGTAGAATTTCAGCATCTGTGCGAGGTCCCCCATTGGCAGATTGTCGACCGCATATGCTGTGACAGAGGGGGGCGAAGGCAAGGACGACGCTGCGTTCATCGTTGGCTGCCGACGCGATGCCGGCCGGCTGCTGGCGATCGGCCGGTCGGCACGCGCTTCATCCGCACGCTTTATCCCGATGGGCAAGTCATGTAACGGCTTGCCGATGGACCCGCACGGAGGGGGTGCCGCAGGCATGGGCGGCGGCATCCGGGAACTTTGAGGAGGCCGGCATGGTGGCCACGGATATCGCAACCCGGGTCTGGAGCCACACGTTCAAGCTCGACCCGATCGTGCGCAGCCTGCTCGATACGGATTTCTACAAGCTCCTGATGCTGCAGATGATCCGGGGCCAGCACCCGGACGTGCAGGCGACGTTTTCGCTGAACAACCGCTCGAAGCATGTGCGCCTCGCCGAGATCGTCGACGAGCAGGAACTGCGCGAGAATCTCGACTATGTGCGCACGCTCTCCTTCACCAAGCGGGAGATGATCTGGCTCGCCGGCAACACCTTCTACGGGACGCGGCAGATCTTCCGGCCGGACTTCCTCGAATGGCTGGAGGATTTCCGCCTGCCCGAATACGAGCTGCGCCGGGTCGACGGCCAGTTCGAGCTGGATTTCCACGGTCCCTGGACCCACACCATGATGTGGGAGATCCCGGCGCTGGCGATCATCAACGAGCTGCGCTCGCGCGCCGCGATGAAGGATCTCGGCCGCTTCGAGCTCGACGTGCTCTATGCCCGCGCCAAGGCCAAGATGTGGGGCAAGGTCGAGCGACTGCAGGCCCTGCCGAATCTGCGCATTTCCGATTTCGGCACGCGCCGGCGGCACTCCTTCCTGTGGCAGCGCTGGTGCGTGGAGGCCCTGAAGGAAGGGCTCGGCGACCGCTTCCTCGGCTCCTCCAACGTGCTCCTCGCCATGGAGACGGATCTGGAGGCCATCGGCACCAACGCCCACGAACTGCCCATGGTGATGGGGGCGCTCGCCGGCAGCGACGCCGAACTGCGCCAGGCGCCCTACGAGGTGCTGCGCGAGTGGCAGAGCTACTATGGCGGCAATCTGCTGATCGTCCTGCCCGATACCTTTGGTACCTCCGCCTTCCTGCAGAATGCGCCGGAATGGCTGGCGTCCTGGACCGGTTTCCGACCGGATTCCGCGCCCCCCATCGAGGGCGGTGAGGAGATCATCGCCTGGTGGAAGCGCATGGGGCAGGACCCGAAGGACAAGCTGCTGGTGTTCTCCGACGGCATGGATTCCGACACGATCGAACGGACCTACCGGCATTTCGAGGGCCGGGTGCGCATGAGCTTCGGCTGGGGCACCAATCTGACCAACGATTTCCGCGGCGCCTCGCCCGAGCCGAGCACCGGGCTCGACCCGATCTCGCTGGTCTGCAAGGTGACCTCGGCCAATGGCCGGCCGGCGGTGAAGCTCTCCGACAATCCCGCCAAGACCAGCGGCGATCCCGAGGCCGTGGCGCGCTACCACCGGGTCTTCGGCGAAGCCGCCTATGCCGAGCGGGCGCTGGCGGTCTGAACAGGCCGGCATGACCGGTCGATACCCCTGTCGCCGATGGCGGCGGGAAAATCCGTGTCGACGGCCGTGCTATGAATTGCTTATCATAAGCAGGGTTATTAGACCGCCGGCGCTGCATCGACACAAGCGACGCCTCTGTCCAGGCTGCGCGTCAGCCGCCCGAGAGGCTGGCGGCGGTCGCCCGGATCTGGCCGGCGACCGCATTGACCCGCGCCGGCAGCACCCGGCCGCGGCGCTGGATCAGCCAGAGATCGTGGTGGCGGGGCTGCGGCAGCGTCACGATGCGCAGCCTGTCGCGGCCGGGATAGGCCTCGACACCGCTGCGCGGCAGAAGCGTGTAGCCGATGCCTGCCGCAACCGGTGCCGGGATCTGGTTGATCTGGTTCACATGCGCCCGCACGTTGAGGCGATCGGCGCCCTTGAAGGCCTCCGGAAAGTTCAGCGCGAACAATTCGTCGGCATAGGCGAAGCCGTCGGGATGGGCGATGAAGCCACGCGCGTCCAGATCGGCGAAACTGACGGGACGGTTCTCCGTGGCCGCCGGCAGGACGAGGCACAGCTCCTCGCGGCCCAGATGCTCCGCGGCGAGGCGCGCATGGCCCGGCGGATGATCGACGATGCCGAGATCGAAGGCGCCGTCGGCAACCCCGGCCAGCACCCGCTCCTGGGGCGCGGCCTCCAGCCGGATCGTCAGCTGCGGCGCCGCTGCCATGCGCGGCAGGATCTGCGGGAAGAGCCGCATGGCGAAGCTGCCCGAACAGGCGATCGCCACCGCTCATCGGCATCGTCGCGCAGAATAGCCGTGCGCAAGGCCTGTTCCTCGACCCGCCGCGCCCGCCCCACGGCCAGTACGGCCTCGCCCGCCGGGGTCAAGCTGAAGCTCTTGCCGTCACGGGTAACCAGCCTCTCGCCGAGCTGCTCTTCCAGCTTGCGCAGATGCTGGGACACGCCCGGCTGGGTCATCGCCAGCCGGCTGGCGGCCCGGGTGAAATGGCCGGTCTCGCAAAGCGTGGTGAAGGTCTCGAGCCATTGGGCGTTCAGCATGGCTCATTGTGAAATGTTATGGAAAACCGTTCAAACGATAATTTCACGTCAGGGGCGGCGAAGGCCTATCTCGGGATCAGTCAATTCCAGCGAAGGATCGCACGATGCTCCCGACACCCCGCAGTTTTTCCCATATCGGCCTGTCCGTCCCCGACCTCGACGCGGCCGTGACATTCTACACGGAGGTCATGGGCTTCTACACGATCATGGCGCCGACCACGGTGACCGAGGACGACAGCGACATCGGCCAGATGTGCACCGACGTCTTCGGCCCCGGCTGGCGGTCGCTGCGCATCGCCCATCTGGCGACGGCCGACCGCATCGGCTTCGAGCTGTTCGAGTTCGACGGCAACGAGGCACCCGACGACAATCTGCCGTTCCGCCGGCATGGCATGTTCCATTTCGCCATCCAGGACCCCGACCTGGAAGGCCTTCTGGCGAAGATCGTCGCGGCGGGCGGTCGCCAGCGCATGCCGGTGCGCGAATATTTCCCCGGCGAGAAGCCCTACCGCATGGTCTATGTCGAGGACCCCTTCGGCATCGTCTTCGAGATTTACAGCCACAGCTACGAGCTGACCTATTCGGCTGGCGCCTACGCCTGATCGGCGAAACTCTGGTCCGCACGGCACGAGCAGGCCGGCATCGTCTCCGGCGGTGCCGGCCTGTGTCGTCAGGGGGCGCCGAATGCATGCCTGTCCGCCTGCCGATGAACGGTGCGTCGGGATTGCATTCGACGATCGCGACCACAGCTTAGGCGCATCCCGGGACGCCAGACGTCCCGACCGACATTGCCGATGCCGGCCGACGCCGTGGTTCGCCACCGTCGGCCGTTGTCGTCGGCGGTTGCGGGCGAGAGCCCCGACCGACCCACATTATCCGGAAGGACACCATGACCCAGTCGACCGAAGTCAATCGCCGCTATGTGCTGGCCGAACGCCCCAAGGGCGAGCCGAATGACGACACGCTGCGCCTGGAAACGGTCGAGCGGCCGGAAGCCGGCGCCGGGCAGATGCTCCTGCGCAACGAATACCTCTCCCTCGACCCCTATATGCGCGGCCGCATGAGCGACGCGCCGTCCTATGCCGCGCCGGTGGAGATCGGCGAGGTCATGGTGGGTGGCACCGTCGCGCAGGTCGTGACCTCGAATGTCGACGGCTTTGCCGAGGGTGACTGGGTGGTCGCCTTCGGCGGCTGGCAGGATTACGCCCTGTCGGACGGCAAGGGCGTCATCAACATGGGCAAGAATCCCGAGAACCCGTCCTGGGCGCTTGGCGTCCTCGGCATGCCGGGCCTGACCGCCTGGGCCGGCCTGACGCAGATCGGCGCCCCGAAGCCGGGCGAGACCCTGGTCGTCGCCGGTGCCAGCGGCCCGGTCGGGGCCACCGTCGGGCAGATCGGCAAGATCCTCGGCTGCCGCGTCGTCGGCATTGCCGGCGGGGCGGAGAAATGCGCCCATGTGGTGGAGACGCTCGGCTTCGACGCCTGCGTCGACTACAAGGCCGACGGCTTCGCCGATGCCCTGAAGCAGGCCGCGCCCGATGGCATCGACATCTATTTCGAGAATGTCGGCGGGGCGGTCTTCGACGCGGTGCTGCCGCTGCTCAACCCCTCGGCCCGCATCCCGGTGTGCGGCCTGATCTCCCAGTACAACGCCACCTCGCTGCCCGACGGCCCGGACCGGATGAACTATCTGATGGGCCAGATCCTGCGCAAGCGCATGACCATGCGCGGCTTCATCGTCTTCGACGATTTCGGTCATCTCTACCCGCAATTCGCCGAACAGATGGGCGCCTGGGTCAAGGACGGGAAGATCCGCTACCGCGAGGAGATGATCTCCGGGCTGGAACAGGCGCCGGGCGCGTTCATTGGCCTCCTGAAGGGTGAAGCGTTCGGCAAGCGCGTCATCCACCTCGCTGACTGAAACCGACACATTCGAAGGATACCAACCATGAAAATTCTGATGGTTCTGACGTCGCATGACCAGCTCGGCGACACCGGCAAGAAGACCGGCTTCTGGCTCGAGGAATTCGCCGCGCCCTATTACGTCTTCAAGGACGCCGGCGCCGACGTCGCGCTGGCCTCGCCGAAGGGCGGTCAGCCGCCGCTCGATCCGATGAGCGATTCCGAGGACGCGCAGACCGACGCGACCAAGCGCTTCAAGCTCGACAAGGCGGCGCAGCAGGATCTGGCGAGCACCCAGGTTCTCTCCTCGGTCGATGCCGACGGCTTCGACGCGATCTTCTTTCCCGGCGGCCACGGCCCGCTCTGGGATCTTGCCGAGGACGCCGACAGCCGCCGGCTGATCGAGACCTTCGCGCGAAGCGATCGTCCGGTGGGCGCGGTCTGCCATGCCCCGGCCGTCTTCCGTCACACCGAGACCGCCGACGGCAAGCCGCTGGTCGCGGGCCGCACCGTGACCGGCTTCACCAACACCGAGGAAGAGGGCGTCGGCCTGACCGACGTCGTGCCGTTCCTCGTTCAGGACATGCTGACCGCCAATGGCGGCGAGTACCAGAAGGGCGACGACTGGGCGTCCTTCGTTGTCACCGACGGCAAGCTGGTCACCGGCCAGAACCCGGCCTCCTCGGAAGAAGCCGCGCGCAAGCTGCTGACCTTCCTCTGAGCCTGAAGGGAGCGCGCTGCAGCGCTCCGAGACGTTGAAGCAAGGCGGAGGCAGCCCCGGTTGCCTCCGCCTTTTGCTGTCTGCAGCTGTTGCGTCGCCCGCCGACCGGAAGGGCCGTGGTCACGTGGCGGCGCGCAGCCCGATATCCTCGCGTTCGTCCAGTCCCGCGGCCGCAAGCCCGGCGCAATAGCGATCGAGAAGCGCCCCGTTCATGAAGCGCAGCGCATCGCGCACGGTGGCGATGGTCGTGCCGGCACGGCTGGCGGTGAAGCGGTCCAGCGCCAGGCGCGCGTCCGCCTCCTGGCCGCAGGCGCCGAGAAAGGCCGCCAGATCGCGATGCGGCCAGGTCATGCCCGGCTTTTCCGCCAGCGCCCGCCGCGTCCAGCGGGCAGCCTCCTCGGGCCGGTCGGAGGCGAAATGCGCCAGGCCGATGCCGATGAACGAGTTGAAGGCGAACGGGTCGAGCGGCGACAGCCGCAGCGACCGCTCGAAACAGGCGAAGGCGTCGTCCGGCTGGCCGGCATAGACGCGGGCGAAGCCCCGCCGCGTCCAGGCCCAGGCGTGATTGACGTCGAGATCCAGCGCCCGGTCCAACAGCGCGTTCGCCCGCTCCAGATCCGCCTCGATCAGCATGGTGGCGGTGGCCACTGCGGTCAGGGCCAGCGGGTCGTCGTCGATGCGGCCCGGCGTGCGGTCCAGAAGCGCCCGTCCGCGGGTTCGCTGCTCGCCGATATCGTTCGCCCAGTTATAGGCGATGTGCTGGGCATGCGCCCAGGCGCCGATCGCCGCCGCGCGCCCGTTGTCCGGCTCCAGCGCCAGGGCCTCGTCGATCAGCCCGATGGCGAGGTCGTTCTCGTCGTGGCGATGCGCCCACAGATGCGGCAACGCCCGCATGACGAGGTCGTAGGCGACGAGATTGTCCGGCGGTCGGCGGCGGGCGCGTTCGATCTCGGCGCGGCGGATCGTCGGATGCAGCGCGCCGGAGACGGTCTCGGCGATGTAGTCCTGGACATGGAAGAGATCGTCGATCTCCGCGTCGATCCGTTCGCTCCAGATCTGCAGCGCGGTCTCGCCATCCACCAGATTCAGCGACACGCGCATGCGCCGGTCGGAAAAGCGCACGCTGCCCTGCAGGATGTAGCGCACGCCGAGTTCGGCGGCGATCTCCTTCGCTCCGAGCGACTTGCCCCGGTAGGTGGCGGCCGACTGGCGGGCGATGACCAGGAACTCGCGGACCCGGGCGAGGCTGGCGGTGACCTCCTCCACCATGCCGTCGATGAAATTGTCGCGTCCCGGATCGCCGCTGAGATTGTCGAAGGGCATGACCGCCACCGACGGCTGGGTGTGCGGATCGGGGACCGCGATGCGGCGCGCCCGGCTGGCGCTGATCACCTTGGGCGTCCACACCCAGATCGGCTCGTGCCGGGCATAGCCCTTCAGTTCGCAAGGGCCGATGCCGGTGAAATAGAGATCGGTCTTGCCCTGCAGATACTCGAACACGCCGCGGCTGATGGCCATGCCACCGGCCGGCGAGATCTGCTGCACGCGGGTTGCCAGTACCACGCCTTCGCCGAAGCGGTCGTGCTCGGTGACGACGACGTCGCCGATGACGATGCCGATCCGCACCGGCAGCGCCGGCCTGTGCTCCTGGCGGTCGGCAAGCAGCGCTCGCTGGAAGCGCGCCGCCCACTGGACGGCGTTCACGGCGCTGCCGAATTCGATGAGCACGCCGTCGCCGCTGGTCTTGAAGATGTCGCCGCCGAACTCACCGACGGTGGGGCGCACGAACCGCTTGTAGGCGCGTTCGACCGCGGCGAGGGCTGCAGTTTCGTCAGCCTCGACCAGACCGGAAAAGCCTTCGACATCCAGTGACAGGATGGCTGCAAGCCGGCGCAGGGGCGTCATGGTCGACGCGTTTCCTATTGGAGCGAACGGCTGGGTTTTACCAGACTTGCGGAAGGCCGGCCAATGGAAAACTCAGCCCGGCTGACGGCCAGCGGAACCGGGCACGCGGGTGCCGCCCGGCCCGCGAAACCTCAGTCGCCGACCGCCACCCCCTCGCGGCGCGGATCGGCCCCGCCTTCCAGCCCCTCCGCCGTGATGACGATGCCGTGCAGGCCGGAATCGAGATCGGTCTCGTTCACCTCGAAGCCGAGATCGCGCAGCGGGGCGGCCAGCGCCGTGGCGCTGGTGCCGGCCTCGACGTCGAAGGTGCCGAAGCGATTGACCAGATGCGGCATGGCGATCGCCTGCTGCACGTCCATCTCCCAGTCGAGCATGGCGATCAGCGCCTGCGCCACATAGCCGATGATGCGGCTGCCGCCGGGCGAGCCGATGGCGATCACCGGTGTGCCGTCGCGCATGACGATGGTCGGCGCCATGGACGAGCGCGGCCGCTTGCCCGGCGCCACTGCATTGGCGATGACATGCCCCTCCGCGTCATGGGTGGCGAAGGAAAAGTCGGTCAGCTCGTTGTTCAGCAGGAAGCCGCCGGTCATCAGCCGCGAGCCGAAGCCGTTCTCGATGGTCGTCGTCATGGAGACGACGTTGCCGTCCGGATCGACGATGGCGAAATGGCTGGTGGACGGCAGCTCGAGGGCCGTGTCGTCGCCCAGAAGCATGGCGTGGTCCCAGGGCGGCATGCCGGGGGCGACCGCATCGTCGGCCAGCGCGTTATTGCCCGACAGGAGCGCGGCCCGCCCGGCCAGATAATCGGGGTCGAGCAGGCCCCGCTGCGGCATCGGCACGAAGTCGCTGTCGGCCATGTAGCGACCGCGATCAGCGAAGGCGAGGCGAGAGGCGTCGCCGATCAGCCGCCAGGCTTCGGCGCTGTCGGGGCCAAGGGCGGCCATGTCGTGCGGAGAGAGCACGCCGAGGATCTGGCCGATGGTCAGGGCGCCGGAGGAGGGCGGCCCCATGCCGCAGACATCGGCACTGCGATAGACGACGCAGACCGGCTCGCGCTCGACGATGGCGTAACTGGCGAGGTCGGACAGCGCGAGCACGCCGGGATTGCCCTCGGCGTTTCGCACCGTATCGACGATGCCCTGCGCCACCGGGCCGGCGTAGAAGCCGTCGGCGCCGTTCGCGGCGATTGCCGCCAGCGTGTCGGCATAGGCGGCATTCGTCAGGATGGTTCCGACCGGCAACGCGGCGCCATCGGCGCCGAAGAAATAGCCTTTCGTGCCGGGATAGCGCGACAGCCGCTCGGCATCCTCGGCGATCAGTTCGTGAAGCCGGGGCGAGACGGGAAAGCCCTTGCGGGCAACGTCGATCGCCGGCTGCACGACGGCAGCCCAGGCGAGGTTGCCGTAGCGCTCATGGGTGTCGAACAGCAGCCGCACCGTGCCGGGCGTGCCGACCGAGCGGCCGCCGACGACGGCGTCGTAGAAGGCGAGCGGCTCGCCGGCCGCATCGAGGAAGAGCTTCGGCGTCGCCGCCGCCGGCGCGGTCTCGCGGCCATCGAAGGTGGTCAGCCGGCCGGCCTCGGCGTCGAAATAGACCAGGAAGGCGCCGCCGCCGATCCCCGAGGATTGCGGCTCGACCAAGCCAAGCACGAGCTGCGTCGTCACCATGGCGTCGATGGCGTTGCCGCCGTCGCGCAGGATGGCGAGCCCGGCTTTTGCCGCCAGCGGATTGGCCGCCGCCACCATCTGCCGCTCGGCCCGCACCAGCGCCTTCTCGGATGCCTCGCTCGCGGTCTCCGGCTGGACGCGATCGGTGGCCTGCTCCTGGGCGACGGCCGATCCGGTGATGGCAAGACAGATGCCGAGCCACAGCCCGGCAAGCGGTAAACGACGCATGGCGCGATCCTCCCGATGATCCCAAAAGCTAGCGCGCGACGGGGCGGGGTGGAAGGTGGATTTGGCGGGGCGTCGGTTCGGTGGGGGCGGCGCGAGGATGGGGTCGGAGCGGCGGCGGTATCCCTACGTCGGCAGCGGTGGCGGCGATCTGGCATGGGTCCTCGGGTCAAGCCCGAGGATGACGCGCGTTGGGGTGAGGGCAACTTGCCGTCAACGTTGCGGATGACGGAACGCGAGCCCGCAAGGCGAGGCTGCAGTCTGTCACAGGCTGCCGGCGGAGTGCCGAGATCACTCCGCCATCACCTTCGTCGAGCATCGTCGTCAGTGCCGTATCATCCCCAACATCTCCGCCAGGAACCGGACAGCCACGTACGCGATCATCCGCGCCCACCAAACAAGGTCGTCATCCTAGGGCTTGACCCGAGGACCCATGCCTCAGCATTGCAGCTCAGCGCGGTCGCGAGAGAAATATGAGCGCCCCTCGTGCGCCGAGACGGCTGAGCCCGCTACAGCGCGGCGAGGCCGCCGTTTTCGCCCAGCCGCTCCAGATGGTGGTCGGCGTCGCCGAAGGCGAGGTCGATCATGGCGAGGCGCTTCATGTGGTGGCCGACCTCGTATTCCATGGTGACGCCGACGCCGCCGTGAAGCTGCACGGCGCTTTCGCGGATGAACTTGGCCGAGCGGCCGATCTGCACCTTGGCGGCGGAGATCGCCTCGCGCCGGGTGGCGGCGTCGGGCTCGGAGGCGTTCATCGTGGCGTAGAGCATCATCGAGCGGGCCTGCTCCAGCGCCATGTACATCTCGGCGCCGCGATGCTGCAGCACCTGGAAGCCGCCGATTGGCACGCCGAACTGCTTGCGCTCCTTCAGATAGGCGATGGTCAACTCGTGCATGCGCTGCATCGACCCGACGGCCTCGGCACAGAGCGCGGCGATGGTCTCGTCGATCACCCGCTCGACCACCGGCAACGCGCCGGCCGGATCGCCAAGCACGTTGTCGGCGGGCACCGAGACGCCGTCGAAGGTCAGCTCGGCGGCCCGCATGCCGTCCTGCGTCGGGTAGCCCCGGCGCGACAGGCCCGGCGCATCGGCCGGCACCAGGAACAGGCCGAGGCCCGAGCGGTCGCCGGCGGACCCGCCGGTGCGCGCGAGGACGACGAAGCCGTCGGCGCTGTCGCCATGCAGCACCAGCGACTTCTCGCCGGTCAGCGTGTAGCCGTCCCCGGACGGCGTCGCCGCCATGGCCGCTGCGGCCGGATCGTAGCGCATGCTCCGCTCGGCAAAGGCAAAGGCGAGGCGGGTCGAGCCGTCGGCAAGGCCCGGCACCCATGCGGCGCGCTGCGCGTCCGATCCGGCATGGCGGATCGCACCGCCGGCCATGACCACCGAGGCGAGATAGGGCTCGACCACGAGGCCGCGGCCGAAGGCCTCCATGACGATCATCGTCTCGACGGGGCCACCGCCGAAGCCGCCATCGTCCTCGGCGAAGGGTACCGCCGTCAGGCCGAGCTCGGCGAAGGCCGACCACATGGCCGGGCTGAAGCCGGGCTCCTCGGCGCGGTAGCGCCCGCGCTGCTCGAAGCCGTAGCGGTCCAGGATCAGCCGCTCGACCGAATCGCGGATCATGGTCTGTTCGTCGGAAAGGTCGAAATCCATTGCAAGGCGTCCTGCTGCTGGCGGGGCCGGCGGCGCGATTGCGCGCCTGAGCCGGCGAATGAGGGAAGGGCGAAGGACCGACGCGGCGGGCGCGATCAGAGGCCGAGGATCGCCTTGGCGATGATGCTCTTCTGGATCTCGTTGGAGCCGCCGTAGATCGACACCTTGCGGTAGTTGAAATAGGCGGGCGCCAGCGAGGCGGCGTAGTCCGGCCCGACCGGCGGCTCGTTGCGGCCGTCCTCGCGCTCCGCCTCGTAGGGCAGGGCATAGGGGCCGATCGCCTCCATCAGGAGCTCGGTCGTCGCCTGCTGCAGCTCCGAGCCCTTGATCTTCAGGATCGAGGAGGCGGGGTCGGGCTTGCCGTCATGGCCGCGCTTGGCCTCTGCCGAAACGACGCGCAGCTGGGTCATCTCCAGCGCCTTCAGCTCGACCTCGACGGCGGCCACCTTCTCGCGGAAGCGGCGGTTCTCCCAGACCGGGGTCTGGCCGGCAAACTCCAGCCGGGCGATCTCCTTCAGGCGGCGGATCCGCTCCTTGGAGCCGCCGACCCGGGCGATGCCGACGCGCTCGTGGCCGAGCAAGAATTTGGCGTAGTCCCAGCCCTTGTTCTCTTCGCCGACGAGGTTCTCGACCGGTACGCGCACGTCGTCGAAGAACACCTCGTTGACCTCGTGGCCGCCGTCGATGGTCTGGATCGGCCGGACGGTGACGCCGGGCGTCGTCATGTCGATGAGCAGGAAGGAGATGCCCATCTGCTTCTTCGGCGCGTCTGGATCGGTGCGCACCAGGCAGAAGATCCAGTCGGCATGCTGGCCGAGGGTCGTCCAGGTCTTCTGGCCGTTGACGACGTAATGGTCGCCGTCGCGCACCGCGCGGGTCGTCAGGCTGGCGAGGTCGGAGCCGGCGCCGGGCTCGGAAAAGCCCTGGCACCACCAGTCGTCGAGATTGGCGATGCGCGGCAGGTACTTCGCCTTCTGGGCGTCGTTGCCGAAGGTGTAGATCACCGGGGCGACCATGTTGTGGCCGAAGGGCAGCATCTGCGGCGCCGGCGCCTGCTGCATCTCGTCCTGGAAGATGTATTGCTGGATCGGCGACCAGCCGGTGCCGCCATGTTCGACCGGCCAGTGGGGCACCGACCAGCCCTTGGCGTTGAGGATGCGGGTCCAGCGCACCATCCCGTCCTTCGACACGTGGCGACCGTCGCGCAGCGCCGCCGTCACGTCGGCCGGCACGTTCTCGCGGATGAAGCTGCGGACCTCGTTGCGGAACGCGACCTCTTCGTCGGTGAAGCGAAGGTCCATCTGTGTCCATCCTTGTCGGTGAAGGGCGATGCGGAGGCAGGTGGACCCGCCGCGGGCCTCGTCTCCGGCCCCTCGTGAAGCAGAACCGGCCCTGCGATCCGCGTCCCGGATTCCGCATCGTGGAATTCGGTTTTGCAATTGCCGCAAGGTAGAAATCGCCCTAGCCTCTGTCAACGACGACGCGGCGCTCCCGTCCGGGCAGTTTGCCGCCCCCCGCAACCCCGGCTGCCTTCTCCGCAGGGCCCGGCCCGCCAGCTATTCCAGGACAGTTTCATGACGACAATCAATCCCGCCACGACGCTGGACGTCGAGGGAGAGATCGCAGTGCTGACGCTCGACAACCCGCCGGTCAACGCGCTGTCGCACATCCTGCGCGAAGGCGTCGCCGCGGGGCTCGAGGCCGCTGCCGCGGACCCGGCGGTCAAGGCCATCGTCCTGATCTGTGCTGGCCGCACCTTCATCGCCGGGGCCGACATCAAGGAGTTCGGCAAGCCGATCGCAGCGCCCACGCTGCAGGATTTGCAGGACCAGATCGAGGCCCTCGACAAGCCGGTGATCGCGGCGCTGCACGGCACGGCGCTCGGCGGCGGGCTGGAGCTCGCGCTCGCCTGCCATTACCGGATCGCCTCGCCCTCGGCCAAGGTCGGGCTGCCCGAGATCAAGCTGGGCATCATCCCCGGCGCCGGCGGCACCCAGCGGCTGCCGCGGCTGGTCGGCCTGCCCCGCGCCCTCGACATGATCCTCACCGGAACGCCGGTCGGCGCGGCGAGCGCGGTGACCCTCGGCATCGTCGACGAGCTGGCGGCCGGCGACCTGCGCGCCGAGGCGCTGCGCTTCGCCAATGCGATCGTCGCCGAAGGCCGGCCGTTGCGCCGGATCCGGGACGAAGCGCAGCGACTCGACGGCGAGGATGTGGACGCCGCGCTGGCTGGCGCGCGCGAGCGCCATGGCCGCAAGATGCGCGGCTTCGAGAGCTTCGAGGAGGCGATGGAGGCCGTTGCCAATGCCGCGCGTCTGCCCTTCGACGAAGGGCTGGCCCGCGAGCGCGAGATCTTCGTCGAACTTCTGGGCGGCACCCAGTCCAAGGCCCAGCGCTACGTCTTCGGCGCCACCCGGGCTGTTGCCAAGATCGCCGACATTCCCGCCGACACGCCGACGCGCAAAATCGGCCGCGTCGGCATCATCGGCGCCGGCACCATGGGCGGCGGCATCGCCATGAACTTCCTGTCGGCGGGCATCCCCGTCACCATCGTCGAGCAGGCCCAGGCGGCGCTCGACCGCGGCACCGGCACCATCGCCAAGAACTACGCCGCCTCGGTCCGGCGTGGCCGCATCCGTGCGGAGGACGCCGAGAAGGCCAATGCCCTCCTGACGCCGTCGCTGGAATTCGACGATCTCGCCGATTGCGACCTGATCATCGAGGCGGCCTTCGAGGAAATGGCGGTCAAGAAGGAGATCTTCACGCGCCTCGACGCGATCGCCAGGGACGGTGCGATCCTCGCCTCCAACACCTCCTATCTCGACATCGACGCGATCGCGTCGGTGACAAGGCGGCCGGCGGACGTGCTCGGCATGCACTTCTTCTCGCCCGCCAACATCATGAAGCTGCTGGAGGTCGTGCGCGGCCGCGAGACCGCCAGAGACGTCATCGCCACGGCGATGAAGATCGGCCGCGACATCGGCAAGACCGCGGTGCTCGTCGGGGTCTGCCACGGCTTCGTCGGCAACCGCATGCTGTCGGCCCGCCAGCGCGAGGCCAACAAGCTGATCCTGGAAGGCGCGATGCCCTGGGACGTCGACCGGGTGCTGACCGATTTCGGCCTGCCGATGGGGCCGTTCCAGATGGCCGATCTCGCCGGGCTCGATCTCGGCTGGAACCGCGAGACGTCGAAGGGCGAAACCATCCGCGAACGGCTCTGCGAGGCCGATCGCCGTGGTCAGAAGACCTCGGCGGGGTTCTATGACTATGACGAGAACCGCAAGGGCTCGCCCTCGGCCATGGTCGAGGAGATCATCCTCACAAAGTCGCGCGAGGAGGGCTTCGAGCGCCGCGCCATCGGCGATGACGAGATCCTGGAACGGCTGGTCTATCCGATGATCAACGAGGGCGCGAAGATCCTCGAGGAGGGGATCGCCCAGCGCGCCTCGGACATCGATGTGGTCTGGATCAACGGCTATGGCTGGCCGGTCTATCGCGGCGGGCCGATGTTCACCGCCGACACGATCGGGCCCGAGGTGATCCTCGACAAGATGCGCGAATTCGAGGCCCGCTTCGGCGCGGATTTCACCCCGGCGCCGATGCTGGAGCGGATCGTGCGCGAGGGCGGCTCCTTCACCGGCGCCGCCTGAGAACGCGGCGGAGGACCCGGCGATGCGCAGGCGGGACGCGGACGGCACGGCAGAGGGACCAGCGCCGGAGGACGATCCCGGCATGGTCACCGCGCTGGTGCGCGGCCTCGACGTCCTGCGCTCGTTCCGCCGCGACGACGGCGCGCTCGGCAATCAGGAGATCGCCCGGCGCACCGGCCTGCCCAAGGCGACCGTGTCGCGCCTCACCTACACGCTGAGCCGTCTCGGCTATCTCGTGCATCTGCCCGAATCGGCGAATTACCGGCTGGGGCCGGGCGCGCTCGCCCTCGGCTTCGCCACGCTCGGCTCGCTCGGGGTGCGCGACGTGGCCCGGCCCTTCATGCAGGCGCTGGCCGACGAGACCCAGTGCTCGGTTGCTTTGGCGACCCGCGACGGCATGGCGATGCTCTATGTCGAGGCCTGCCGGGGATCGAGCGCCATCCGGGTCGATCTCGACGTCGGCAGCCATCTGAAGCTCGCAACCTCGGCCATCGGGCGGGCCTATCTCGCCGGCCTGCCGGACCGCGACCGCGCCGACTTGATGGCCAAGCTGGCCGCCCGCGAGGGCGAGGCCTGGCCGGCGATGGAGGCGGGGATCGCCGCGGCGCTCGAGGATTTCCGTGAGCTGGGTTTCGTCGTCTCGGCCGGCGACTGGAAGCGCGAGGTCAACGCCGTCGGCGTGCCGCTGGCCATCGGCACCGGCGGTCTCGCCTTCGCGCTGAATTGCGGCGGGCCGGCCTTCGCGCTGCCGGCCGAGCGGCTGCGCAGCGACGTCGGGCCGAAGCTGAAACGCACGGCGCAAGCGGTGCGTGGCGCGCTGGGACTGTAGCCGCGCCGCGCCGCCGGCTTTTGCGATGCGCATAGGAAAATCGTCGCGCCGGGACGAAGTCCCTTTTCCTTCCAGCGCGATGGCAATAGGTTTCGCCGCAATCCGCGTCGGTTTTGGGCACCGGACCGGTCGGTCACACTCAATGGGAGACCCCGATCGTGGCAGCACGCATCATCAGCTTCATCGTCGCGCTTTTCGTCCTGCCGGGACTGGCCCTCGCGCATGGCCCGACCCGCCAGAAGGCGAGCGAAACCGTGACGATCGACGCGGCACCGGACAAGGTCTGGGCCAAGATCGCCGAGTTCGGCGACATGTCCTGGCATCCGCGCATCGCCATGACCGATGCCCCCAAGGGCAACGAGAAGGGCTCGATCCGCACCCTCGGCTTTAGCGACGGCGGCATGATGGAGGAGGAGCTGTCGAAATACGACGCGACCAAGATGAGCTACTCGACCTTCATCGGCCATGTGAATGTCGACCTGCTGCCGGCGACGAACTACTCCTCCACCATCACCGTCAAGCCGGCCAAGGACGGCGCCGGGTCCGAGGTGCAGTGGCGCGCCGCCTTCTATCGCGGCTATCCGAACAACGATCCGCCGGCCGAGCTGAACGACGAAGCCGCCGTGGAAGGGGTCACCGCCTATATCCGCGAGGGTCTCGACAATCTGAAGGCGACCGTCGAATCGGGCTCCTGATGCCGCGCGTCGCGGCGAGCGGGGCGAAAGCGGCTTTCGTCGCCGCGCTGCTCTGGTCGCTGCCGGCCGCGGCCGGCGACATCGCCTATGTCACCAGCCAGGAGGCGGGAGAACTCGCCTTCGTCGATCTCGACGCCATGGCGGTGACGAAGACCATCGCCGTGACCGGCAAGCCGGCGGGGATCGCGGTTTCCAGCGATGGCCGCCGCGCCTATGTCTCGCGGCCCGAGGACAAGGCGATCAGCATCGTCGACACCGCAAGCGGCGAGACGATCGGCGAGATCGCAACCGGCGGCGGACCGCTCGGCATCGCGGTGCATCCGTCCGGCGCGCCGGTCTATGTCGCCGACTGGTTTTCCCATTCCCTGCTGGTTCTCGATCCCGGGACGCGCAAGGTGGTGGGGTCCTTCGAAACCGGGGAATCGCCTTCCGGCGTCGCCGTCAGCGCCGACGGCAGGGTGGTCGTCACCGCCGACCGCGATTCCAACCAGGTCTCCTTCATCGACACGGAAACCGGCGCGGCCATCGCCCGCGTTGCAGTCGGCGAGCGGCCCTTCGGCGTGACCATCTCGCCGGATGGCAAAAGGGTCTATGCCGCCAATGTCGGCAGCGACGACGTCAGCATCATCGACATGGCGACCCATGCGGTCACGTCCACGGTCCCGGTCGGCTCGCACCCCTATGCGGTGGCCGAAAGCCGCGGCAAGGTATTCGTCACCGACCAGTATGGCAGCACCGTCACCGTCTTCGATGCGGCGAGCGGCACGCGTCTGGAGCAACTGGAAACCGGCGAATATCCCGAAGGCATCGATGTCGGCAGCGACGGACGCTTCGTCTATGTCGCCAACTGGTTCGACAACACGCTGTCGAAGATCGATGCCGGCACGCTGGAAGTGGTCGGCAGCGTCGAGGTCGGCGGCGGCCCGCGCGCCTTCGGCGAGTTCATCGGCAAGGCGCCCTGACGATATCACATCATGGCCAGACTCTTGCGCCAGATTCGCGCGCGAAGGAGACATGCCATGACGGACAATCGCTATGGCGGCATCGCTTTCGGTGCCGCAATCGGAACCGGATTGGGGGCGCTGCTCGGCGCCTTCGTCCTGGACAATGTGGCGCTCGGCATCGCCGTCGGGATCGCGATCGGGGCCGGTTTCGGCAATACGATCGGGCGGCATTTCTAGCCGGCCGCCGTGCTGCGACGCCAAGCCGGCGAGGGCGACCGGGAGGGGCGCCCATGCGGCACCTGGTGGCACTGGGGCGGCATAAGGCAGGCGGGAATTCGGTCCCGCCCGCCGGAGACGGAACGGAAAATCGGGAGGAACCAAGATGGGACGAATCAACGCGCTGGGGCAGGGGCTGGCGATGGCGGTGGTCGCCGCCGGCCTTGCGGCGCTCACCTCCCTGCCGGCCGCCGCGCAGTCGCCGCAGCCGCCCCAGGTGATCGTCGGCGAAGCCGGGTCGGCCAAGGTGCCGGTCACCGGCAGTGTGCCGAACGCCGCCACCGCGGACTACCCGACGACCGCGACGGCCGACTACGTGTTCGGCTGCATGTCCAGCAACGGCAACACCCGCACGGCGCTGGAACAATGTTCCTGCTCCTTCGACGTGGTGGCGACGCTGCTGCCCTATCAGCGCTATGTCGACGCTTCGACCTATCTGTCGATGGGACAGGTCACCGGCGAGAAGGGGGTGCTGTTCCGCTCCAGCGCCGACGCCAAGGCGACGGTTGCCGACCTGCGCCGCGCCCAGGCCGAAGCCGAGATCCGCTGCTTCAACTGACGGTGGGGGCTGCCTTCACCCGTTGAGCAGGCGGTCCGGCAAGACCGGCACGCCAGGCGCCGGGGTCAGGCCGCGATCAGGACTGGCCGGCGGTGAAGGTCTGCTCGAAGACATTGCCCTCGGTGTCGGTGGCCTTGGCGTGGAACGGCAGCGCCGGATCACCCGCATAGTCGAAGCGGAAGCTCGGATCTTCCGAGATCGAGATGCCGCCGGTCATCGAGAACAGCGGCTCGCCGCCATGGGTGACGGCCAGCTCCGAGACGAAATGCGCCGGGATGTAGAGCAGCGTCACCTGATCCTTCTGCAGCCCGGAATTGTTCGGGTGCCGGATCATCAGCTGCGCCTCGTGGCGGGCGGTGTCGCCTGCGTCCTCCGCCGCCGCGAACTGTCGCAGCTTCATCTGGCCCATCTGGCGGGCCGCGACTTCCGGGTCCTTGGCCGCCGGCGCGGCACAGCCGCCCGCCGCCTTCACGAACTGCTTCGTCACATAGAGCGTGCCGTCCGCCGCCTCGGCCACGGCGTGGATATCGGTATAGGCATTCACCCGCACGCGAGTGGACAGCTCGGTCAGGCCGGCGCCCGGCGCGATCTCGAAGGTCGCCGCCACCGGGGCGGGATTTTCGTCGATGACCAGGGTGACGCGGCGGATGTCGCGGGCCGGATCGAGCGTCAGCTTGATCGGCACGATGGCCGGGTCGGTCGCCCGGGCCGGCGCGTCCAGCGCGATCGCGCCGCTGCCCTCGACCAGTTCCCGGTCGCCGAAGAGGTCGCCCTTCAGGCCCGGCCAGGCCGAATCCGCTGCCGCCGCGATCTCTTCCGGCGATGCCGCCCATGCGGTGCTGCCGGCGGAAAAGGCGCCAAAGGCCGCAGCCAGTCCGAGCGTCACGACGCCGCCGAGCCGGGACAAGCGGCCCGCTCTGGTCGCCGATGTCGAATGCGGCAGCGCTCCGAATAGAGCCTTCGGCATGAGAACCTCCCGGTTATGTCCTGCGAGTGCCCGTTCGCCTGCGGTCAATCTGACCGCCGGTGGCCTCGACGGCAAGGCCGGCACCGATCAACACTTGACGAGGAGCACGCCAGGAAGCGCCGTCACTCCCATTCGAGCTCGGCAAAGCCGGCAGTGGCGTTGCGGGGGTTGAAGGCGTCGAACACCTGCCACCGGTCGGCCTCGCCTGCGCCCGCCGTCTCCACCGCCTCGGCCAGCGGCACGCCGGCGGCGATGGCCGCGCGCAGGTCGGCGGCCAGGGCCTCGAGATAGGCCGTCTCGGCCTCGAGCGCCTGCGGCCACGGCGCGCTGGCGGGGCCATGGCCGGGCACGACCCGCTCGGCGGACAGATCGCGAAGGTCGGCGATCCGGGCGAGCCAGCCCTTCAGCGAGCCATCCAGCACCGGCACATGCGCCATGAACACCAGGTCGCCGGCAAACAGCGTGCCGGTCTGTTCGTCGAAGACGGTCAGGTCGTTGTCCGTATGGGCCGTCGGCCAGGCGCGCAGTTCGATGATGCGTCCGCCAAGATCGAGGCGGCGCGTGTCGGCCACCGTCTCGTCGGGCAGGGTGACCGCCACCGCCTCGGCCGCTTCGGGGCCGAGCTGTTCGCGCATCGACGATCTGTAGTGCTCGGCCCGCGCCCCGAGCGCGGCCGGCAGCTTGGCGTGGCCGATGATCGTCGCGCCCGCGGCGGCGAAGACCTGGTTTCCGAACACATGGTCGGGGTGCATGTGGGTGTTGATCAGATAGCGGACCGGCTTGTCGGTCACGGCGCGGATGGCCGCAAGCGCGGCCTCCCCATCGGCGACGCTGCCGCCGCTGTCGATCATCGCGACGGAATTCGCGCCGACGATGAAGCCGAGATTGGCGATGGCGCCGTGATTGTCCGGCGTGGTTTCGGCGACAAGTCCGGCCCGCACATGAATGCCCGGCGCGATCTCCTCGAACCCGGGCGCCGATTCGCCGGCGGCGGGCAAGGCTGAGCCGAGGAACAGCGTCGAAGCGAGCAGCGCCGCCGGCAGCCGGCGCAGGGGGGAAGGCAAGGTCCAGATCATCCCGGTATCAGGCACGCGGCGATGCCACAGGGCAAGCGCGCCGCCGCTTCAACTGGACGTGACGCGGCGGTCTTCGCCTGGCCGTTCGACGACCGCGCCGGTCGATAAACCTTGCCCATGCGCCGTTGATCGCAGCGCCGAGCGAGATGATTCCGTCGTTTCGACCATTGGCTGTCCTGCCACTTTAGTATCACGCGTGAATTGCCGACGGCGCGCAGGGTCATTCCCCGATCGGGTTGCAGAACATCCGGGCGGTCCTGCGGCGCCTCGTCGCGACTTGCGGCGCTTCGGACAGTATATCGCGCAAAAACAACGGTATTTCTCCGGTTTATGCGCCGGATGGCCAGATGAACGCGGCGCTTCCACTGCAATGCACCCAGGAAATGCTGCAGCGCACACAGGAAAAGTGGCATTCGGCGCTTGCGCAGGAAAATTTCCCGAACTAGCATCCTTCCATGGTTTCCGGCTTCAAGGTCGCAGTGTTGGGAGCGCTGCGAATCTCGAAGGCCACGGTAGGGCGTTGATCAACGGTGCCCACCAAGACCCCTATTGGCGGTCGTGACACGCTGCCGGAAACCTTCCCCCGACGCTACCGATGGTTCGACGTATGTCGGCAATCCTGCCGCCAGCCGTCGCCGGCACAGTTCCTTGGGAGGACAGTGAATGTTGAAGCTCATCACGAAGGCTGCACTTGCATCCAGCCTGCTCGTTGGTATCGGAGGCACCGCCTTCGCCAACGAGAAACTGCAGGAACTGCAGGGCGATGCCACGCAGTGGGTCATGCCGACCGGCAACTACGCCAACCAGCGCTATTCGACGCTCGACAAGATCAACAAGGACAATGTCGGCGACATGGTCCCGGCCTGGACCTTCTCGACCGGCGTGCTGCGCGGTCACGAGGGCAACCCGCTGGTCGTCGGCGACATGATGTATGTCCACACGCCGTTCCCCAACATGGTCTACGCGCTCGATCTGTCCGATGACGCGTCGATCACCTGGAAGTATGAGCCGAAGCAGGACCCGAACGTCATTCCGGTGATGTGCTGCGACACCGTCAACCGTGGCGTCGCCTATGCGCCGGCGCAGGGTGACGGCGGCCAGGACCTGGTCATCCTCCACCAGGCCGACACCACCGTCGTGGCGCTCGACGCCAAGACCGGCGAGCAGGTCTGGTCCGTCCAGAACGGCGACCCGTCCAAGGGCGAGACCGGCACGGCCGCGCCAATGGTCTTCAAGGACAAGGTGCTGATCGGTATTTCCGGCGGCGAGTTCGGCGTACGTGGCTCGGTCACCGCCTACAATCTCTCCGACGGCAAGCAGGCATGGCGTGCCTACTCGACCGGTCCGGACGACGAGATGCTGTTCGACCCCGAGAAGACCATGGCTCTCGGCGAGCCGGTGGGCGCCGATTCCTCGCTCAACAGCTGGGAAGGCGACCAGTGGCAGATCGGTGGCGGCACCACCTGGGGCTGGTTCGCCTATGATCCGGACCTGAACCTGATCTACTACGGCACCGGCAACCCCTCGACCTGGAACCCGGCCCAGCGCCCGGGCGACAACAAATGGTCGATGACCATCATGGCTCGCGATGCCGACAGCGGCATGGCCAAGTGGGTCTACCAGATGACCCCGCATGACGAGTGGGACTTCGACGGCGTCAACGAGATGATCCTCGCGGACATCGATGTCGACGGTTCCGAGCGCAAGGCGCTCGTCCACTTCGACCGCAACGGCTTCGCCTACACCCTCGACCGCGAGACCGGCGAGCTGCTGGTGGCCAAGAAGTACGATCCGGCCGTCAACTGGGCGACGGAAGTCGTCATGGACAAGGAGTCCGATCAGTACGGCCGTCCGCAGGTGGTCGCCGAATACTCGACCGAGCAGAACGGCGAAGACGTGAACTCGACCGGCATCTGCCCGGCCGCGCTCGGCACCAAGGACCAGCAGCCGGCGGCCTATTCGCCGGAGACCAAGCTGTTCTACGTCCCGACCAACCACGTCTGCATGGACTACGAGCCGTTCCGCGTGGCCTACACCGCCGGACAGCCTTACGTCGGTGCGACCCTGTCGATGTACCCGGCGCCGAACAGCCATGGCGGCATGGGCAACTTCATCGCCTGGGACGCCGGCAAGGGTGAGATCGTCTGGTCGCTGCCCGAGCAGTTCTCGGTGTGGTCCGGCGCTCTGGCGACCGCGGGCGACATCGTCTTCTACGGCACGCTCGAGGGTTACCTGAAGGCGGTGAACGCGCAGACGGGCGAGGAACTCTACAAGTTCAAGACCCCGTCGGGCATCATCGGCAACGTGATGACCTACGAGAACGACGGCAAGCAGTATGTCGGCATCCTGTCCGGCATCGGCGGCTGGGCCGGCATCGGCCTGGCGGCAGGCCTCACCGATCCCAACGCCGGTCTCGGCGCGGTCGGCGGCTATGCAGCCCTGTCCAAGTACACCGCGCTCGGTGGTCAGCTGACGGTCTTCACCGTCCCGGACCAGACCGCGAGCAAGTAAGCTGACAAGGGGCCTCGCTCTGAACAGGGCGGGGCCCTCCGCATGACTGGAGGGCCCGTCGTCAGGCATCGACCTCGACCTCGGGCCTTCGCTTTTGGGAGGGGAGGGTGCGCGCCATCCGCGCGCATCGTCCGAAGCTCGGGCCGCTTGAGTGGCCCGGTTGTCAACATGAGGCCTTGAATGAACAGCAAGTTGATCGCGATCATGGGCGCCGCCCTCCTGTCGGCCAGCACCCTGGCCATCGCGCAGGACAGTGGCACCACGGTCGTTCCCGCCGGCGAAGCGGCGCCTGCCGCAGCAGCGCCGGCCGCGGAGACAGGCGGTGCCGCCGCGGCGACCGCAACGGCCGCGCCCGCCGCCGCCGACAAGGCCCCCGAGGCGGCTGCCGCCGAGACGGCCCCGGCCAGCGGCGATGCCGAAATGGCATCCGCCGAGCACATGAAGCCCGACGCCCATCCGTCCAAGGATACGGCCACCGAAGGCAATGCGCCGACGGAAGGCGATCTCGGCAAGAATGCCGATCCGGCCGGCAACCCGACCTATGTCGTCGCACCCGACGGCAAGGTCGATTGGTACGCCTGGCGTGGCTACAAGAAATACATGGCCAATTGCATGCAGTGCCACGGCCCGGATGGCATGGGCTCGTCCTTCGCCCCCAATCTGGCGGAGTCCCTGCAGGACCTGACCTATTACGATTATGCCGGCATCGTCGTCGGCGGCCAGCAGAACAAGTGGAGCGCCGGCAACTCCATCATGCCGGCCTGGGGCGAGGATCCCAACGTGATGTGCTCGCTGGACTCGATCTACATCTACCTGCGGGGCCGCGCCGACGGCACCATCGGGCGGGGCGAGCCCAAGCGGATCGCCAACAACAAGGAGGCCCAGCAGGAAGAGTACGACTGTCTGGGATTTTAAGGCATGACAGCAGTGTCGAGGACATCTGCCGGCATCGCGAGCGTTCTGGCGCTCGCGATGTCGTTTCCGGCGGCAGCGCAGGATCGCGAGTTCGGCGGCGAGATCGAACTCGTCGACCCGAACGTCCTGCGGGTCTGCGCCGACCCGAACAACATGCCCTTCTCCAACCAGGCCGAACAGGGCATGGAGCAGGCGATCGCCGAGCTTCTGGCCGACAAGCTCGACCGCGAGGACGTGAGCTATTCCTACTTTCCGCAGGCCACCGGCTTCGTGCGGATGACGCTGGGCTCCAATCTCTGCGACGTGATCATCAGCTACCCGCAGGGTGACGAACTCGTCCAGAACACCAACGCCTATTACCGCACCTCCTACGCGCTGGTCTATCCGAAGGATGGCGCTCTCGCCGGGGTGACGACGATCGCCGACCCCAAGCTCAAGGACAAGCGGATCGGCATCGTCGCCGGTACGCCGCCGGCCACCTATCTCGCCCGCGCCGGGCTGATCGGCCGCGCCAAGCCCTATCAGCTGATGATCGACACGCGGGTCGACAATTCCGCCAAGTCGATGATCGACGATCTCGGCACCGGCGACATCGACGCGGCCGTGCTCTGGGGCCCGATGGCCGGCTATTACGCCAAGCTCGCCGATGCCGATTACACCGTCGTGCCGCTGGTGGCTGAAGGTCCGGGACCGGCCCTGGCCTATCGCATCACCATGGGCGTGCGGGCCTCCGACCAGGAATGGAAGCGCACGCTCAACCGGGCAATCCGCGACTATCAGGGCGAGATCAACGAGATCCTGCTCGCCTATGGCGTGCCGCTGCTCGACGAGGCGGACCAGCCGATCCTGTCGCAAGCCGGCAAGACCGCCCAGGACCTGCCGTTGCCGCAAGGGGCACAGGCTGCCGACGTGACGGCTCCGGCTGACGCGACGGACACCGCGGCCAGTCCCGAGCCGAAGGGGTGACCCGCCCAGGCCCGGCCATGCGGCGGATCATCCCGGCGCTGGCCTGGCTGGCGCTGGCGGTCGGCGGTGTAGGCCTTACGAGCCACGGCCCGGGCGGTTTCACTGCCCAGGCGCAGACGGCGGCAGTGGACGGCGTCGCGGTCCCGGAGCCTGAAGACTACCGCACCGAAGCCTACCGGGCACCGGTGCCCGCGACCCTTGCCGGCGGCACCGTCATCGATACGGAGACGGCGGAGCGCCTGCATGGCGAGGGCGTTGCCTTCATCGACGTGCTGCCGCGTCCGCCGCGGCCGGACCTGCCGGCGGGCACATTGTGGCGCGAACGCCCCCGCAACGACATTCCGGGCTCGCTCTGGCTGGTGGATACCGGCTATGGCGCGCTGACGCCGGCAATGGAGGCCTATCTCCTCGACGGCCTCGACAAGGCGACCAAGGGCGACAAGAGCCGCCCGGTCGTCATCTATTGTGATCGCGATTGCTGGATGAGCTACAACGCCGCCAAGCGCGCGATCCGCGCCGGCCATGAGGCCGTTTACTGGTATCCCGACGGCGTCCAGGGCTGGGCCGAGGCGGGCAACGATCTGGCCGCCAACCGGCCGGAGCCGCGACCGGACGAGTAACGCCGGTCAGCGGTGCCCCCGCCGGGACGAGCGGCCGGTCAGAAGCGCCGGCGCGTGCGCCGTACGAAGATGTAGCCGGCGACGCCCGCCGCGACGATCGCGACCACCACGAACAGGACCAGCATCGCCACCGCGCCGAGAAGCGCGCCGAACGTGTCCCAGAAACCGATCTGGGCAATCAGGATGGCGATCAGGACGATCAGCAGGAGCGGCATGGCTTTTCCTTCTTCGGCATCGGCAAAGGGCCGGTCCGAGGACTGCCCCGCGCATTCCAATGCGTCAAGCGGTCGTCGGCGTTTCGCGTCCGCCGGTCAGCGGTTGAGCATCCGCCCGCCCTTGGTTTCTATGGCGAAGCGGACGAGATCGGAGGTCCGTTCGACGCCGAGCTTCTCCTTGATCCGCGTCGAAGTGTTGGCGATCGTCTTGTAGGCGACGCCCAACCCCTCGGCGATCTCGGTCAGGCTCTTGCCTTCGCCCAGCATGTGCAGGATCTGCAATTCGCGTCGCGTCAGGTCGTCGGGCCCGGCGCCGCGGCCCGCATGGGTCGCCATCAGTGCCGCCGTCTCGCTGTCGACATAGGGCTCGTTCTTCAGCGCCATCTCGATCGCCTCGACCAGTTCGTCCGACGGCGCGCTCTTGGCGACGTAGCCGAGCGCGCCCTCGCGCCGCGCCGAGGCGGCATAGACGATGTCGGAATACATCGAGAACACGACGATCCGCGCCTTCGGGTCGTCGGCCCGCAGCCGTCGCAGGACGTCGAGACCGCTGCCATTCTTCAGGTTGATGTCGAGGACGACGACGTCGGGCCGCAGGCGACGGAACTCCGCCAGCGCCTCGGACGGGGTCTCCGCCTCGCCGATCTCGCTGACCTCCAGTGTTTCCACGAGGCGCCGGACGCCGTCCCGCACCACCGTATGATCGTCGACGATCAGTATCTTCATGACGTCTCCTGCCTGTCGTCGCCGTCGATATGGGGGCCGGTTCCGCGCGGCAGCGGCACCCAGCCTTCGAGCCGGACGCCCGGCGGCAGGGGCACCTGCGCGATGTCCAGACGCCCGCCGACCGCCTCGACCCGCTCGCGCATGCCGATGAGCCCGAAGCCGCCGGCCGTGCCCGTCGCGGGCAGGCCGCCGCCATCGTCGACCACCGAAAATTCCAGCCGTCGTGCGCGGGTCTCGAGCCGGATGGCGATGCGGCTCGGGTGACCATGGCGAAGCGCATTGTGCACCGCTTCGCGCACCGCGCGCAGCACCAGGACCTCCAGCGTGCCGCCCCAGTCGCCATCTTCCAGCGCCGCAGTGATGGCGATGTCGGGGTGGCGCCGGGACAGGTCGGCAACGAGATCCTCGATCGACGCCTTGAGGCCGAGGCCGGGCATCAGGCCGGGGCGCAGATCGGTGAGGATGCGGCGCACTTCCTGGCGGGCGCGATGGGCGGCCGACTTGATGTCCTCGGCCCGCGACGCGATCGTCTCGCCGCCCGCAAGCTTGGCCGACGCCCGGCGGATCGCCGAGGCGTCGACGTCGATGACGAAGAGCAGCGGGCCGATCTCGTCGTGCAGATCGCGCGCCAGTTCGGCGCGCTCCTCGTCCTGCAGCAGCAGCAATTGCTCGGAGAGCCGGCGGTTGCGGGCCGAGATCTCGTCGAGCCGCCTCGCCATGTCGTTGCAGCCGGCGGCCAGCGCCCGCATCTCCGGCGGGCCGGCGGGAGCCAGGTCGATATCGTAGTCGCCGCCGCCGATCCGGGCGAAGGCCGCCTGGATGTCGGCGAGGGGGCGCAGGGCCCGGTCGGCAACGACCCAGATTGCGGCGAAGGCGATCAGCAGGAAGGCGATCAGGATGGCGAGGCTGGTGGCGAGGTCCATCCAGCTGCTGGCCAGTTCGTTGCGCGGGTCGATGGAAACGACCGCCGCCGTCATCGGCAACGCGCTGCCCGACAGCGGCATGATGATGGTCGAGGGCGGGGGCGCCAGAAAATCGACGAACCATTCGGGCAGGCCGCCATAGGCCTCGGCCGGCTGCGAGGCGGCGCGCACCGCACCGGTGGCATCGATCAGCATCATCTGGACATGGCGGTCGCCGTTGAAGGCGCGCACGAAGCTGGCCAGCTCGCCCTGCGTGTCGCGGGAGGCGGGCAGTTCGGCGATCAGCTGGGCAACGCGGTTGGAGGCGACGGTGCGCGCCGCGGTCAGTTCGGCTTCGATGTTGGACGAGGCCTGCCGAAAGCCCAGAAGGCCGCCGATCACCAGGATGGCGAGGAAGGCGGCGGTGAGCGTGGCGGCTAGGCGAGCTTTCAGGGACAAGGCGGCCGATCGTTGCGGTGACGGGAAGGCGGGCCCGGCGGCTGTGCCGCCCGCAGCCCGGATCGCATTCATTCAGACGCGCTGGCGTGGTCAGCCGTCAAGGGCGGCGGCGCCGATGATCCGTCGCGCTAGCCGCCGAAATCGCAGGCCGTCTCCGGCTCATCGATGCCCAGCGTGTCGAGTTCGGAGACCTGGTGCAGGAAGCCTTCCTGCGGCGACGACGACACCACCGAGGCCTCGGTGCCGAGCAGCACCGGCTGGCGCAGCTGCCAGTCCCAGTCGCGGAAGGTCAGGCGCTGGCCCTTGAAGGCGGCGACGGTGAAGTCGGGGCTCTTGATGAAGGCATCGATCGTCGCCGGATCGACCGACTGGGTGCGCGAGGCGGCCTCGCCGATGACCCGCACCGCCGTCCAGGCCTGCATGTCCTTGGATTCCATCCGCCGGTCGGCGGCGTCCACGAAGCGGTTCTGGATCTGCGCGCCGCCCCATTGCTCGCTGGCCGGATGCCAGGAGCCGGGCGTCAGGCCCGCCGTGCCGGCGACGGGACGGGGAATCCAGTTGCGCCAGGGCACATAGCTGCCGAACACCTCGCTCTCGTCGGCGACCAGCAGCACGTCGTGATCGGGCAGATCCTGCAGGAAGACCGGAATCTGGCGCTGCACCAGCGCCTGGCCGGAATCGGTCGCCCGGGCGCCGCCCTTGTCCTCGAACAGCTTCTCGGCGACGATCTTGCCGCCGAACTTGGTGGCCGAACGCTTCACCGCCTCGGCGAATTTCTGGTCGTCGGGATGTTCGCCGGCCACCAGCGCCCATTCGCGCCACTGCTTCCACATCAGATATTGCGCCAGACCGTCGGTCAGCATGGCCCGCGAGGGCGCGGTGTGCAGCATGTTGGGGCGGCAGTCCGCGCCGCGCAGGCTGTCGTCCGTGGCGCCGGCGTTCAAGACCAGCGCATCGGCCGCGGCCGCCAGCTCGGCCACCGCCAGCGTGTCGGGACCGGACAGGTCGGTGACGATGTAATGGACGCCGGCATCCAGCATGGTCCGGGCCGCCGCTGCCACGTCCTCGCCCGGCTTCAGCGTCACCACGTCCATGGTGAAATTCTGGCCCATGAAGGAGCCGGTGGTGTTGTTGTCGGCGATCCCCACCTCGGCGCCGGCGACGCCGATATCCTCCGGCGGAATGTTGAGCACCGAGAGGGCGAGGGTCGGCTCCCAGGTCCTGAGATAGCCGAGCTTGACGGTCTGAGCGGCTTCGGTTGCCGAGGGAGCCGCCTGGGTTGCCGGCTCGGCAGCCGGCTCCTGCGCCTGTCCCGCGCCGGCCATCACCAGCATCAGGGCCGCGGCCCCCGTCAGCGCGCGTGCCATCGCCGTCTTCGACATGATCTGCCTCCCATTCCCCCGGCGGGCTCCCACCCGCCTCCCGCGCACACCCGCGAAAATCGTTTGCTCCACGGGCTCAGGGCGTTAGTTCTAGCGCCAGCGCGGTGGGCATCGCGTTCCACGGAGAAGCGAGAGTGTTCGTCCTACCATTGTTTCCCCAAGGCCGCGCGCCAAGGCAAGGCAGAGTTTTTCCCGTTGTCGCCTTCCTTCTGGCGCTGGCACTGCCCGCCGCAGCCGCCGACAGGACCGTCGCCATCTTCGACTTCGAACTGATCGATTCCAGCCTCGAAGGCTCGATGATGGGTGAGAACGCCGACGAGCAGGCCCGGCTGGACCGCCTGGCACCGGACCTGCGCGAGGCAATCGCGGCACTGCCCGGCTACAGCGTCGTCGACATCGCGCCGGTGCGCGAACGGGCGAAGAAGCAGTATCTGCAGAGTTGCGGCAATTGCAGCCAGACCTTCGCCCGCGAGATCGGTGCCGACATCGCCGTCACCGGCACGGTGCAGAAGGTTTCCAACCTGATCCTCAACATCAACGCCTATGCCTTCGATGCCAAGACCGGCGAAGCGATCGCCCGCGGCAGCGCCGACATCCGCTCCAACACGGACCAGAGCTGGCAGCGCGGTATCGATTACCTCTGGGAGAACGTCCTCGAGACGCAGTTCGAGGCCGCACGTTGATCAAACTCCTGGCGAGCGTCACCGGGCCGCACGAAGCCGGCATCGTCCTCGAGGGCGGTGCCGATCTCGTCGACCTGAAGGACCCGGCAAAGGGCGCCCTCGGCGCCGTCTCGCCGCAGGTGCTTGCGGAAACCATGGACATGGTTGGCGGCCGCCGGCCGGTGTCGGCCGTCGCCGGCGACCTGCCCATGCTGCCGGACACGGTGCGCGAGGCGGCCGAAGCCCGTGTCGTCGCCGACTTCGTCAAGATCGGCCTGTTTCCGGCCAGCCGCGACGCGCGCCTCGCGGTGATCGAGGGACTGCGGCCGCTGGCAAAGCGCACCGGGCTCATCGCCGTGTTCTTCGCCGATGGCGACCCGGATTTCAGCCTGCTGCCGGTGCTGGCGGAGGCCGGCTTCAGGGGGGCGATGATCGACACGATCGGCAAGTCGAGCGGCCGGCTGATGGCGCATCTGTCGATGACAGCGCTCGGCGACTTCGTGCGGAACGCGCGCGACCTCGGCCTGATGAGCGGACTGGCCGGATCGCTGGAGCCGCCGGACGTGCCGCGGCTTGCCGTCCTGCGGCCCGACTATCTCGGCTTTCGCGGCGCGCTGACGACGGGCGCCCGCGACGCGCCGGTGGATCTTGCCGCGGTGCGCACGATCCGCGCGCTGCTGCCGGCGACCGAAGAAGCCGCCCGTGGCGTCGAGCCGGTCGCCGGGCGCGGCGATCGCATCCTGGTGCGCGATTTCACCGTGCCGATGGAGATCGGCGCCTATGACCATGAGCGCGGCCGGACCCAGAAGGTGCGTTTCTCGGTCGAGGCCGAGATCGCCCCGATCGGCGCCGATGCGCGGTCGATGGCCGACATCTATTCCTACGACCTGATCCTCGACGCCATCCGGGCGCTCGCCGCCCGCGGCCACACCGATCTGGTCGAGACGCTGGCGGTGGAACTCGCCGAAACGGTGCTGGCCGACGCCCGCATCCGCGAGGTGACGGTGCGGGTCGAAAAGCTCGAACTCGGGCCCGAGGCCGTCGGCATCGAACTGACGCGCCGCCGCGCCGGCAGACGCTGAACCGGGCTCCGATCCAAGAATCTCGCGGGGCGGGTGGCATGGCCGGGCCGGCCGTGACACGGTGGCCGCGTGAATGGCAGAGCGTTGCAGGGGGCAGCTTCGTGGACAACATCCTGGTCGTGAAGTTCGGAGGCAGCTATGCGACCACGCCCGATCTCCTGCGCTGGCTGAAGGCGATCGAGGCGACCCGGATGCCGGTGGTGATCGTGCCGGGCGGCGGCCCCTTCGCCGAGGCGGTGCGGCGCTACCAGCCACGCATCGGCTTCGACGACGCGACCGCCCACGAGATGGCGATCCTGGCCATGGAGCAGTTCGGCCTGGCGCTGGTCGGCCTCGGCAGCCGTCTGGTGCGGGCAAGCGACGATGCCGGCATCGCGGCGGCGCTGGAGCGCGGCGACATCCCGGTCTGGATGCCGCGGCAGATGGCGCTGGCGGCGCCGGAGATCGACCGGGACTGGTCCGTCACTTCCGACAGCCTCGCCGCCTGGCTCGCCGGTCATATCCCCGGCGCCCGCCTCTGCCTGATCAAGCAGATCGACCTGCCGGACGATTCCACCCTCGCGGCCCTGGCCGGCGCCGAAATCGTCGACGAGGCGTTTTCGCGGGTCCTGGGCGAGGCGACGGATTTGTATGTCGCCGGTCCCGCCGACCTGTCGGCGGCCGGCATCAATCTCGGCGAGGGGACGATCCCCGGACGCCGGATCCTGCGCCAGCCGATGCCCGCGCCGGCCGCCTCGGCATCGGACTGAGACGACGCCCATGTCACGATCCCTGGCGTCTGCGTCGCATGCGTTGCTTCGGCGCTTCCCATCGCTCCCGCACTGGCCGACATAACCGGCCATGGCGAAGGAAACCCTGCTCTTTCTGACTGGTCATCTGGCGCGTCCGCGGCTCGAACGCGTGCTGACGGGGCTCGGCGAGACCGATTTCGACTGGGCGATTGCCGATATCGGCGTGAAGGTCGCGGCGCTGGCCACCGGCGACATCATCGAGCGTCGCCTCGCGCGACCCGTTGCGGCCGACAGGGTGATCCTGCCGGGGCGTTGCCGCGCCGATCTCGATCGCCTGTCCGAGAGCTTCGGCGTGCCGTTCCAGCGCGGTCCGGACGAGCTGGCCGACCTGCCGGCCTTTCTCGGCCGCAAGGGCACGCCGCCGGATCTGTCGCGGCACGACATGCGGATCTTCGCCGAGATCGTCGATGCTTCGGCGCTGACCGTCGAGGACATCGTCGGGCGGGCCGAGGCGATGCGTGCGGCCGGGGCGGACGTGATCGATCTCGGCTGCCTGCCCGACACGCCCTTCGATCATCTGGAGGCGGCCGTTCGCGCGCTGAAGGCCGCCGGCCACCGGGTGAGCGTCGATTCCGCCAATCCCGACGAACTCGCCCGGGCCACGCGTGCCGGCGCCGACTTCCTTCTGAGCCTCACCGAAGAGACCCTCGACATTGCCCGCGAAGGCGAGGCCGTGCCGATCCTAGTGCCGGCAAGGCCTCATGATTTCGCCTCGCTGGAACGCGCCATCGACCGGGCCCGCGAGATGGGCATCGCTTTCGTCGCCGACCCGATCCTCGACCCGATCCATTTCGGCTTCGCCGCCTCGCTGGTGCGCTACCACCGGCTGCGCGAAGCTTATCCCGATGTCGAGATCCTGATGGGGACGGGCAATCTCACCGAGCTGACCGACGCCGATACCTCCGGCATCACCGCGACCCTGCTCGGCATCTGCTCGGAACTGGCGATCCGCAACCTCCTGGTCGTGCATGTCAGCCCGCATACGCGGCGCACCGTCGAGGAGCACGACGCGGCGCGGCGCATGATGTTTGCCGCCCGCGCCGACGGCGCCCTGCCGCGCGGCTATTCCGGCGCGCTGCTGCAGGTCCACGACGTGAAGCCCCATGCGGCGACGCCTGAGGAACTGGCCGAGCAGGCGGCGACGATCCGCGACCGCAATTACCGCATCGAGACGGCGGCCGATGGCGTCCATCTCTACAATCGCGACAGCCATGTCACCGCGACCGACGCTTTCGAGTTCTTCCCCGAACTGGAGGTCGCGGGCGATACCGGCCATGCCTTCTATCTGGGCGCCGAACTGCAGAAGGCCGAGATCGCCTGGCGGCTCGGCAAGCGCTATGCGCAGGACACGCCCCTCGACTTCGGCGTTGCCGCGCCGCGGCGCGAGGAGGACCGCACCCGGCTGGAGGAAGCCGGCCATACGCTGAAGGCGAAGAAGCAGACCCCGTCCGGCTGACGGGCCGACAGAGACAACCCGCGAGAGACCGACGATGCCCTATATCCGCGAGACGATCCTGACCACGGCCTCGGCCGACGGCGTGGTGCATATCGCGCCGCTCGGCATCATCCAGGACGGCGACGGCTGGGTGATCGCGCCGTTCCGGCCCTCGACGACCCTTGCCAATATCGAGGCGACGGGCGTCGCGGTCGTCAACTACACCGACGAGGCGAAGATCTTCGCCGGCTGCCTGACCGGCCGCCGCGACTGGCCGCTGGCCCCGGTTGAGGGCTGCGCCGTGCCGCGGCTTGAGGCGGCCCTCAGCCACGACGTGCTCGAAGTCGTCTCGGTGACAGGCGACGACATCCGCCCGCGCTTCCACTGCCGCGTCGCCTCGTCGGGCCAGCATCGGCCGTTCCTCGGCATGAACCGGGCCAAGGCGGCGGTGCTGGAGGCCGCCATTCTCGTCAGCCGGCTCAAGATGTTGCCGACCGAGAAGATCGAGGACGAGATCGCCTATCTGAAGATCGCCATCGACAAGACGGCGGGACCCGATGAGGAGCAGGCGTGGTACTGGCTTCTGGAGAAGGTCATCGCCCATCTGGCCGAGGTCGAGCCGACCGCCTGAGCCTTCGCGACCGACCGAAATAATGCGGCTCCACTGAACAGACTGTCGCAGCGGCGAACCAATTCGCCTCTCGCGTCGTTCCCTTCTCGATTTCGAACCATTCCAACCTGCAGCGGCCGGGATCGCGCAGGCGGGGCGAAGCGAAGGGACCTTCACCTTGATCAATCTGACCATCAACGGAACCGAGCATCAGCTCGAGGCCGACGTACGGACGTCGCTGCTCGACGCGCTGCGCGACCACCTTGCCATGACCGGCACCAAGAAGGGCTGTGACCACGGCCAGTGCGGCGCCTGCACCGTGCTCGTCAACGGCCGGCGGATCAATTCCTGCCTGACCCTCGCCGTCATGCACGAGGGCGACGACGTCACCACCATCGAGGGGCTGGGCGAGCCCGGCAATCTCGACACCATGCAGGAGAGCTTCCTGCACCATGACGGCTACCAGTGCGGCTATTGCACGCCGGGCCAGATCATGTCGGCCACCGGCATGCTGGGCGAGGTCAAGGATGGCTGGCCGAGCCATGTCACCGACAAGCTCGACGGCCAGGTCGAACTGACCGACGCCGAGATTTCCGAGCGCATGAGCGGCAATATCTGCCGTTGCTCGGCCTATCCGAACATCGTCGATGCGATCCGCACCGCCAGCACCAAGAACAACTCGGGAGGCCCGGCATGAAGCCGTTCGAATATTCCCGCGTCTCCGAGGTCGCAGAAGCCGGTCAACTGGCCGGCCGTTTCATCGCCGGCGGCACCAATCTGCTCGACCTGATGAAGCTGGAAGTCGAGGCGCCGGACCGGCTCGTCGACATCACCCGGCTGCCGCTGAAGGACATCGAGGAAACCGAGGATGGAGGCCTGCGCATCGGCGCGCTGGTCACCAATGCCGATCTGGCCGCCGATCCGCGCATCCGCCGCGATTACGCGGTGCTGTCGCGGGCGCTGCTCGCCGGCGCGTCCGGCCAACTGCGCAACAAGGCGTCCACCGGCGGCAATCTCCTGCAGCGCACCCGGTGCTATTATTTCTATGACACCACGTCGCCCTGCAACAAGCGCGAGCCGGGCTCCGGCTGCGGTGCCATCGGCGGCTTCAATCGCATCCACGCCATTCTCGGCGCCAGCGACAAATGCATCGCCACCCATCCCTCCGACATGGCGGTGGCCATGCGCGCCCTCGGCGCCATGGTCGAGACGGTGTTGCCGGACGGTTCGACCCGTGAGCTCGATTTCGACGGCCTCTACCGCCTGCCGGGCGACACGCCCGAGATCGAGACCAATCTGGAGCCGGGCGAGCTGATCACCGCGGTGCGCCTGCCCAGGCCCGCCGGCGGCGTCCATGTCTACCGCAAGGTCCGCGACCGTGCGTCCTACGCCTTCGCGCTCGTCTCGGTCGCGGCCGTGATCACCGTCGAGAACGGCACGATCTCGGCGGCGCGTCTCGCCTTCGGCGGGCTCGCCCACATGCCGTGGCGCGACGAGGCCGTCGAGGCCGCGCTGATTGGCCAGGCGCCGTCGAAGGACCTCTTCGCCAAGGCTGCCGACATCCTCCTGAAGGATGCCCGGGGGCAGGGCGGCAATGACTTCAAGATCCCGCTGGCGCGCCGCACGCTGTCCGCAGTGCTGGCCGAGGCGACGAAGGGAGACGCATGATGAACACCCATGTCATGGACAAGGAGATCGGCGAAACGCGGCTCGACCGCGAGACGCAGGGCGTCATCGGCAAGCCCGTCGACCGCTACGAAGGCCCGCTGAAGGTCTCCGGCAAGGCGACCTACGCCTATGAATATCTCGCCGACGACAAGAACGTCGCCTATGGCTTCATCGTCACCGCCAGCATCGGCAAGGGGAAGATCGTCAAGGTCGATGGGTCCAAGGCGCTCTCCGCGCCGGGCGTTCTCGCCATTGTAGACGGCGACAGGATCCTGCGGGCCTCCTCGCAGCCGATGGCGCCGGCCGCCCAGACGATCGACGGCGAGGTCTTCCATTACGGCCAGCCGGTTGCCGTCGTCGTCGCCACGAGCTTCGAGGCGGCGCGTCATGGCGCCAAGCTGGTCGAGGTCGAGTACGCTCCGGCGAGCAGCGGTCGCTACTCTCTCGAACAGGTCAAGGATCAGGGCCGCGCCTCGGACCAGGGCGTGATGCCGGCCGACACGGAGCGCGGCGATTTCGAGACGGCGTTTGCCAAGGCCGAAATCCAGTTCGACCAGACCTACACGACGCCGAGCCACCATTCCTCCGCCATGGAGCCCCATGCGAGCGTGGCGAAGTGGGACGGCGACAAGCTGACCGTCTGGTCGTCCTGCCAGCTGCTGGAAACCAACGTCCAGCAGATAGCCAACGGCGTCGGCGTGCCGGTCGAGAATGTCCGTCTGCTCAGCCCCTATATCGGCGGCGGCTTCGGCTCCAAGCTCGGCATCGGCCCGGATGCGGTGCTGTCGGCGCTCGCCGCCCGCGCTGCCGGCCGCCCGGTCAAGCTGGCGCTCAGCCGGCCGCACGTCTTCCAGACGACGTCGCGGCGGTCCGAGACCATCCAGCGCATCCGCATCGGCACGACGAAGTACGGCCACATCACGGCCTTTTCCCACGAGACCTTCGCGGCCAATTCGCCGGGCAACGGCTTCTTCGAGCCGGCCGGCATTTCCAGCGTGTTCCTCTACGCCGGCAAGGATCGCAGCGTCACCCATCGCTTGTCCGAGACCGACGTCCTGATGACCTCGGCCGTGCGCGCGCCGGGCGAGGCCGTCGGCATGCTGGCGCTGGAAAACGCCATGGACGAGATGGCCGAGAAGCTCGGGCTCGATCCGCTGGAGTTCCGCAAGTTGAACGAGCCGGAGGTCGCGCCGCAGGACGACCTGCCGTTCTCCTCGCGCAAGCTGGTGGAATGCTACGAGGAAGGCGCCCGCCGCTTTGGCTGGGACAAGCGTCCGGCCAGGCCGGGCAGCGTCCGCGAGGGCGAATGGCTGATCGGCTACGGCATGGCCGCGGCCTCGCGCGCCAACTCGCTGATGAAGTCCTCGGCCGAGGTGGAGATGACGCCGGACGGCCGCGCGGTCGTGCGCACCGCCATGACCGACATCGGCACCGGCACCTACACGATCCTGCAGCAGATCGCCGGCGAGATGCTGGGCCTGCCGCTGGACCGCATCGATGTCGAGCTGGGTGATACGTCGTTGCCGTCCTCGTCCGGTTCCGGCGGCTCCTGGGGCGCCAACAGCGCCGGCTCGTCGGTCTATGTCGCCTGCGAGGCCCTGATCGGGGAGATCGCCCAGCGTCTCGGCGTCGAGCCGGACGGGCTGACCCTGAAGGATGGCCACGCCATCGCCAACAACCGGCAGGTGCCGTTCACCGAGATCCTCGACGGCGAGAGCCTGATGAAGCTCGGCACCATCAAGCCGGGCGAGACCTCGCAGAACTACAATCAGGCGAGCTACGGCGCGCATTTCTGCGAGGTGGCGGTCAATGCCGTGACCGGAGAGACGCGCGTCCGCCGGCTTCTGACGGTGGCCGCTGCCGGTCGGATTCTCAACGAGAAGACGGCGACGTCGCAGTGCTATGGCGGCCAGATCTGGGGCATCGGCTCCGCTCTGACCGAGGAACTCGTCACCGACGAGCGCACCGGCCTCCTGGTGAACCACGATCTCGCCGAATACCACGTGCCGGTGAATGCCGACGTGCCGCAGCTCGATGTCGTGCTGCTGCCCGAGCGCGATCCCCATGCCAGCCCGCTGGCCGGCAAGGGCATCGGCGAACTGGCGCTGGCCGGCGTCGGCGCGGCGGTGACCAACGCCATCTACAATGCCTGCGGCGCCCGCGTCCGCGACTATCCGATGACGCTGGACAAGGTGCTTGCCGGCATGTCGCCGGAGATCGACGCGGCCGCATAAGCCACGCAAATAGACAACAAAGGAAGGGGTCGGCATCGCGCCGGCCCCTTTTTCGTGTGAGGCGCTACGCCTGTTTGGCCGCCAGCAGTGCCAGTGCCGCGGCGGGCGCGGCGCGGCAGACGGCGTCGCGCATTTCGCCGGGGCAGTCGAACAGGTCGGAGAAGTCGACGATGCCCCGGTCGAGCCGCGCGGCGAGGCGGCGGAGCACCGGGCGGCCGGCGCCGGCCACGACCACCGGCGCGTCGTCCGACACGTCCTCGCGCGAAAGCACCTGTAGCGCCGCGTCGTGGACATGGCGGACCTGCGCCTCGGCAAAGGCATGGGCCAGCCATTCCCAGGCGCCGTCGCCGGCATCGGCGGCATCCATGCCCACCATCCGTGCCAGGCGCCGGCGCGAGGCCTCCAGCGTCTTCTCGTGGCCATCGGCGGCCGGGTGCAGGTCATCGGCCTCGTCGAGCGTGCCGACGATGCGTTGGACATCGGCCATGGTCGCGAAGAACTCGTTCATCACCGGGATCGAGCGCCCGGCGAAGGGGACGCGGTTTTCCACCGCCATCAGCGCCGTGCGGGTGTAGCCCTGATAGACGAGCTCGCCCTCCACCAGCCGCTGCCGGTCGGTGAAGCCGCGCGCCCTGGCAGTGCCGCCGGCGAGGGGCACGATGTCGGTCGTCGTCGATCCCATGTCGAGGAACAGGGCTTCCTCGATGGCGGTCGCGGCCAGCGCCGCGCTCACATGCCAGTTCGCCGAGGCGATGGCGTCGGCATGGCCGCGGGCGTCGCCGGGGGCGAGAAAGCCGGACGCGCCAGCATAGATCAGGACGTCGCCGCTCAGGCGCTCGGCGAAGATCCGCGTGAGCTGCGCCACGCCGTCCCGGCGCGATTCGAAGACGTCCGACAATTCGCCGGTCATCGTCACGGCATGCCGGTCCACCTCCGGCATACCCTCCAGTATGGTCGTCAGCGCGCGATCCAGATGCTCCAGCCCCTGCCAGATCGGGCTCGGCTCCTGCCAGACCTTGAGGACACGCTCTCCCTCCGCCAGCACCGCCTTCAGATGCGCGCCACCGACGTCCCAACCCAGCGTTCTCGTCATGCCATGTCCGCTCGTTTCTGATACGGGGCATCCTATACCACCGAACAGCGCGGCGGCGCGAGCCGAGGGCCCCATGCAGATCATCCCGGTACTCGACCTCAAGGACGGCCGCGTCGTGCGCGGCGTTATGGGCGACCGCGCCAACTACCGGCCGATCGAGACGCCGCTGGCGGATAGCGCCGATCCGGTGGCGGTGGCGCGGGGGCTGATGGCGCTGGCGCCGTTCCGCAGCCTCTACATCGCCGATCTCGACGCCATCGAGGGGCGGCCTGCCAACGACGCGGCCATTGCCCAGCTCGGGGCGGCCTTTCCGACGACGGAGATCTGGATCGATGCCGGCGTGCACACGACCGCCGATGCGCGGCGCGTTCTGGCCGGGCCCCGCCATGTGGCGGTGGTCGGCTCGGAATCGGTCGAGGGTGCCGGCGTTGCCCGCGACCTTGCGGACGAGCCCCGGGCGGTGCTGTCGCTGGACTTTCGCGGCGACGACTTTCTCGGTCCGGTGGAACTTCGGACAGAGGCTTCCCTCTGGCCGCGGCGCCTGATCGTCATGACCCTGGCGCGGGTGGGCAGCGGCGCCGGTCCGGATCTGGAGCGGCTGGCGAGCGTGGCGGCGCGGGCCGGGGATCGGGCGATCTTTGCCGCCGGCGGCGTGCGCGGCGCGGGCGACGTCGCTGCGTTGAAAAAGGCAGGGATCGCCGGTGCGCTGGTGTCGACGGCCTTGCATGACGGCCGGCTGGCCCCGGCGGATCTGCAGCGCCTCGTCTGATCTTAGCAAGATACGGCCGGCGCGTTGTCGCCCGGTGGGAAGTGCAAGAAAAAAGGGGCCGCAAGGGCCCCTTTTCCGTCTGTCGTCCTCGTTCCCGCGGGAACTGGCTTCCTATTGGAAACCGAACTTGGCGGCCAATCGCCGGAGGAGGCCGGCGGGCATCGCCGGCTTGTCGTCTCCCCCGGGATGGTTCCTTGTCTAAGCGCCGGCGAACGGGTGAGCCGCCGAGCCTTTCTTGGAGACCACTTCCGCGGCGGTCGGCGTGCCCTTGATGGCGCGCTCGATGGATTCCATCGTCGCCTGGTAGTTGTAGTCGCGGATCTTGGCGTCGTCCTCGGCTTCCCAGTGGATGAAGACGCCGACGCAGATGAACAGGTCGTCGGCTTCGGCCTGCGGGATGATGCCCTTCTCGACCGAATCGGCGACGGCGCGCGCAACGGCGGTCTGCGCCGGTCCGAACATCTGGACGGCCTGCTTGGCGCCCTTGATGGTGACCTTGTTGAACATGACCGTGTTCGGCTTGCACGGCAGGTTCGGCGCGACGACGGCGAGCAGCGTCGTGAAGCCGTCCTTGTTGTTGGTCAGCGAGTTACAGAACGCCGACTCGGCGGCGGACCCGCGGGGTCCGATGATGAGATCGATATGGGCGACTTCGTTGCCTTCGCCGACGAGCGACTCGCCGACCATGACCTTGTTGATTGTTGCCATGAGCAATTCCTCCAAATGTGCCAACCTGACGCGGCTTGCCGCCGGCCCGGCTCTAAGAACTTACGATCCCGAAAGGCATCTTCGGCAGCGCCCTCCAAAAGCACGCGACCGCATCTCCCTCCCGGTCGCCGGACGGCCTCCCGACCGGCATACGTCTATCCTTGTTAGCGGCGTCCCCCGCGGGACCGGTTAGCCAGATAGTCAAGGTGTCACATGGACCCTTACGGCCGACAGTCAATCACTCCCGTTGCGCTTCCGCAAGGTTCTGCGCGAAAAGGCTGGCGACCGTCAGATCGGCCGATGTACCGGGATTGCGGCCGTCGCGCTTGAGGGCGGCATCGAGGCGAAGCGCCAGGGCAAGACGGGCGTCCGGATCCCGCGTCCGGGCCAGATCGTCGGCGAGACCGGCCATTTGCCGGCGCACCGTCTCGGCAACGCCTAGCCCGTATTTGCGCTGGAGGTGACTGTCGGGAAAGACCGATGCGAAGGCGAGATAGGCGGCGAGCGCCGGGCCGGTTCCCGGCGTCTGCACCGCGGTGTCCGGAGCGGCGAGGGCCGGCAGGCCGATCTCGAAGATCTCGCGAAACCCGTCGGCATATTGCCGGGCGACGAGGTCCCGGTCAGCGGCAAGCCGCATGGCTTCGACGAGGCCGATTGTCGGCGGCGAGCGCACGTCCTGTTCGGCGGCCTCGCCGAGCCCTCCGGGCGTCGCCAAGGCAATGGCTGCGAAGGTGTCCTGCGCATCCTGCGCATCCAGCTGGGCGAGGACATCCGCCACCGCCTCGCGCAGATCGCCGCCGCCAGTTGCATGACCCTCGGCCGCCGCCGCCAGTGGCGCGCAGAGAAGGACGATGCCGAGATTGGCGTTGAGGCCGACCGCCCCCCAGCTGGCGCGGGTTGCGCCGAGGATGCGCGCGCCGACGCCGAGATCGTGCCGGGCGATCCACGGCGCGGTTGCCCTTGCGGCGGCTTCGAAGGTGTCGGCACGCATGCCGTGGCCGCCGGCAAAGCGGTGGACATTGCCGGGTTTGGCGGCGTCGAGCTCGGCCCGGCAGGCGGCGAGGAAGGCGGCGGCGATCCGGTCGGGCGCAAGGCTCATACGGCGTGGGGCAGCGGCTGCGACAGAAGCTGACGGCGGCGGGCCTCGGCCAGCGCCACCACGTCGCGAGCGCGGATGGCAGCGATGTCGCTGCCGGTGGCGCGCTGCAGTCCGGTCCAGGCGGGCATGGAATTGACCTCGATGATCGCTGCGCGGCCGCTCTCGTCGCGCAGCAGGTCGACGCCGCAGAAATCCCCCTCGACGGCGGCGGTGGCGGCGATCGCAAGCTCTTCCATCTCACGGTCGGCCGGCATGGCGACGGCGTTGGCGCCCTGCTTGACGTTGGTGATCCAGTTCGCCGCCTCGCGCCGCATCGAGGCAACGGCGCGGCCCGCCGAGACGAGCACCCGCACGTCGCTCCAGCGCCCGCCGGTCTCGACCCCGGCATAGCGTTGCAGATAATAGACGCCGCCCGCGATCTCGCCGGCCGGCGGCAGGTCGTCCGCGCCGCGCACCAGCTTCAGCCCCTTGCCCTGCGCCCCGAAGAGCGGCTTCATCACCATCGGGCCGGGCTCGGCGGCGAGGATGCGCGCGGCCTCGGCGCGGCTCTCCACCGCGTAGCTGCGCGGGCTCGGCAGGCCCGCCCGGTGCAGGAGGAAGCTGGTCATCGACTTGTCGACGCAGTTCTCGACGGCGCGCGGGCCGTTGGAGACCGGCACGCCGCTGCGCGCCAGAGCGTGGAGGATGCCGAGCCGGCGTGTGACCTGCTCGAAGCTTCCGGCATCCATCGTGCGCAGGCAGACCGCGTCCGGCAGCTCGTCGCCGAATTGCGGAATGCGCAGGCCGCTTGCCGCGCCGGTGTCGAAGCCGATCTCCGACAGGCCGGCCAGCACCACCGTCGCGCCGAGTGCGCCGAAGGCCGCGATCAGGTCGCGGGCATGCCGGTCCCGGTCGGCCGAGACCAGGAGGATGCGCGGGGCGCCGGATGCGCCGGGAGCCGCCGGTTCAGCCAAAGGAGGCGTCGATCAGCTTGGGATCGACCGCGCCGCCGCGGAAAGTCTCGCCGGTTTCCAAGGCCACGACCGCCACTTCGGCGGGCGAGAACAGCATCGGGTCGATCTTGTAGAAATCGCCCTCGTAGCGGCGGAAGATCTCGGCAAAAGGCGTGCCGTAGTCGTTGGCGGTCGAACTCGGCAGCTTCTCGGCCAGTGCTTTGGCGTCGGCGGCCGGGCCGGTGACATGCAAAAGGATGCGCCCGCCATAGATGACGGCGTCGTTGGTGCGGCCCATGGCGGTGATGAAGTCGGGATGCGGCGGGCTGAGCGGCGCCGTGCCGGTGCCCTCGAGGATCCGCGACAGGTCGAATTTCAGCTCATGCGCTTTGTGCAGCGCCACCTCGACCACGCGGCCGACGATCTGCACCGAGCCGGCCAGACTCTGGGTCGGCGCGTAGATGATGGTCAGCGCCTCGGGCGCCACGCCGCAATCGGCGGCGATCTGCCTAACGAGGTCTTCCGGCGGCGGACTGCCGGATTCCAGCACCAGCGTCGCCGTGGCGCTTTGATCGGCATAGGAGATGTCCTTGAACAGCGCCTCCTTGCCGGCCAGCGCCCGGCCGGGGCCCGAACCCATGGCGAAATAGGCCGCGTCGCCCTCGCCGCTGGTCAGCTGCCAGCCGGCATACTGGCTGCCGAGGCAGGCGACGACCGGCTGCGAGGTGCGCGTCGTCAGGGTGAACGGCCAGCGGGGCAGGTAGGGGGCGGAGCCGAGCGTCACCTCGCCGAGCCCGCCGAGGCAGATCTCCGTCATCAGCCTGCCGGCCTCGAGGCTGCCGGTGACCGACGCGCCGGCATCGATCAGCGTTTCGCCGGCGGGTCCGGTGGAGATTCCGATCCGCAGTTCCGCCGCGCGACGCTGCAGGGTCTCGATCAGGGGGAGAACGCCTCCGTTGACCGACAATTGCGATGCACGGCTCATGCGGCCATCCTCCCGGTTCGTTCATGCAGTTGGTCCACGCGGGCGTGGAACAGGGCCTCGGCGGCCGCAGCGTCGGCCGCTTCGGCAACGACCGTGCACAGCGGCTGGCCGGGACCGAACGCGGCCGGCGGCAGGGTGCGGTCGCAGGTCCATTCCGGCCAGTCGAAATCGGCCGGCAGGGTCACCGCGACGTCGGTCCAGGCAAGGCCCGAGGCGCGGACGGTGCCGGCGGGCGGAACGCTCGTCGGCAGGCGCCCCCGGCAGGCATCGAGATGCAGCGCCAGAAACGGTGCGTCGTCCCGGTCGTAGATGTCGACGGTCGCGCCGAAGCGGGCGTTGATTTCGAGCAGCACCGGCCCCTCCGGCGTCAGCACGAAATCGCCGCTGGCGATGCCGGCGAGCGGCACCTCGCGCGTCAGCCGCTCCAGTGCCGCGACCATGGCCGGGCCGCTGTCGCCGGGCGGGACCAGCGGGCCCACCGCGCCGCCATAGCGGAACGGCTCATCGGCTGAGGGGGCCGCCCATTGCCGGGTGAAGCCCAGCACCGCGATCCGGCCTTCGGCCGCGAGGAAGGCCGCCGACCATTTCTCGCCCGTCACCCTGCGCTGGACATAGCGATCGGCGTCGAGCGCCGTGCCGTCTGCCGGCCGGACATGGCTGCCGCCGGCGCCGCCGATCTTCTTGGACACCCAGCTGGCGGGATCGCCGACAACGCTGCGCCGGGTCTCGGGATGGGCAATTCCGGCCTTTGCGCAGAGCGCGGCGAAGGCTTCGGGCTCTTTGAGCAGGCGGGTCGTGGCGGCGTCGGTCCCGAGGACCGGCCAGCGCGCGCCGATCCGCTCCAACAGCTCGGTGCGATCCTCGAAGCCGGCGCCCGGAACGAAGCCGATCGGCGCATGGCCGTCGGCCAGCCGGCCGAGGATCGCCAGCAGTTCCTCGCCGTCGAAGCCGTCGGGATAGTCGCCATGCAGCACCTCGGCCGCCAGTGCCGACTGCTTCAGGTCGAGGTCGCCGAAGAAGTCGACCGCCAGCGCGTCGATGCCGGAGCGGCGGGCGCTTTCGGCGATCTGACGCGCCGAAAAGGCGGCACAGAGGATGCTGGGGCGCGATGCCATCGGGTTACGAGACCAGGGTGCGGGCCAGCGCGAAGGCATCGCGGAAGTCGAGCACCTGCGGCTCCTCCGCCTCGATCATGCGCTGCAGGAGCCCGGATTCGGTCTTCGACTTCAACGGGCCGACCGCCAGCGCGCCGATGCCGAAGGCCTCGGTGCCGTCGATCTGTTCCTCGTCATCCATGACATCGATGCCCTCGAGGCCGAGCGGCGGGACCGCGTTGGCGTCGGCGGCAACGAGGAGCTTCGGCGCGCCCCGGATCTGGTCCTTGCCGAGCACCTGCACGCCGGCCTTGGCGGCGGCGATGATGACGTGGACGTCCTCGATGATTGCGGTGTTCTTGTCGTCGGACGAGCCGTCGACCGGCTCGACCTCTACGCCGAAGCGCTCCTTCATCTCGGCCGCGCGCTTGGAGATCCGCTCGATCCCGTCATAGCCGACCACTTTCACCGTGGCGCCTTCCAACGCGGCGATGACGGCGGCGCAATAGCCGACGACGCCGGTGGCGCCGAAGACGGCGATGGTGACGTCCTTCAGCGCCGTCTGCTTGCGGTTCTTCAGGGTGCGCTCGATGCAGGCGACCATGGCGGCGGCCGTGGTGAAGGAGCCCGACGGATCGGCCATGATGTTGCAGCCGAAGGGCGGCACGAGCGCGTCCTTCGCCGCCGCGATCATGTCCAGCGCCAGCACCGAATCATTGCCGCCGAAGAACACCGCCGAGCGCACGCCGCGATCCGGCGGGCGCGAGAAGATTACGTCCTGAACGAGGTCGGCGACCTCCGCCATCTCCACGCTCTCATAGGGCAGCACCGCATCGTAGCCGGCGTCGAGCGCCATGTTCACGTCGAAGGGGCTGATGTGCTTCTGCGGCGTGATCATGTGCAGGATGTTCTTGTGCGCCATGGAAAGTCTCCGGTCTGCATGTGCGTTCGCCGGGCCGGTCGGCCACGACGGTGCCAGGGCTCGTCGCCGCTAGCCGGTGCCCGTCAGTCGGAGCCCGCGGCGTTCGACGCCGGCTCCATGATTGCGTCCCGCAAGAATGCGGATGTCGAGCCCCGCGGCGGCCTCGCCGATCGCCGCGACGAGGCGGCGGGCCTCGCGGGCCGAGGGGGCGAAGGCGAAGCCGGTCGGGCCCCATGAGCTCTGGCCGATGCCGTGGGCGCCGGCCAGAGCCAGCGCTTCGCAGGCCCGGGCCACCGCCGGGCTGGTGAAGACGCCGCCCTGGGCGGGGGCGAAATGCTCGCCGACCATCTGCTGGATGGTGGCGATGGCGGCGCCGAAGCCGGCAATGTCGGTCTCTGCCAGCGACGGCAGGGCCTGCATCAGCACCAGCCGGCAGATCTCCGCGATCTGCGCCTCGGGAAAGGCCGCCAGCGTCGCGAAGGCGGCGACTTCGTCGGCGCCGTGAAAGCCCGTATCGCTCGGATCGAGGACGAGGATGACCCGCCAGTCGTGCGGAAACGGCAGCCGCGCGATCAGTGGCGGCGGCATGTCGCTCTCGCCCTTGCCGCCATCCACCGCCACGCCGCCGCCGGTAACGAAGGCCGCGCCGAGGCCCGACCTATTGCCGCGGCCGAGCCGTGCGGCGTCGCCGGCGAGGTCGGCCGGCAGCCCTTCCAGGGCACGCAGGGCGGTCGCCACGGCCAGCGCCAGCTGGGTGCCCGATCCGAGGCCTGAATGGGCGGGGATGGCGTCCGAGATCGTCAGCTCGTGGCGGACGCCGATGCCCAGATGCCGGCGCATGTCGACGAGATAGGCGGCTGCGCGACCCGCTTCCGGACCGTCGACATGGTCCTGCCGGGCCCGCCGGATGGAAAGCCGCGTTGCTGGTTCTTCCAGCGCCATGCCGATTCCGCCGAACCGGCGCGCGGACTGGCCGCCGGGATCGAGAAATCCCAGATGCAGGCGAGCGGGCGCCGAGACGTTGACGACGTCGTCTGTCACTTTGTCCCCTGAACTTGCGTGCCCGCACCCTATTATTGCGGCGAATACCGATGGGGCAAGCGTAGTGGAGGAGAAAACCATGGCGGCGAAGACCTATTCCGATGCCGAGGTGACCAAGCGACTGGAGGCGGAGCTGCCCACATGGCGGCTCGAGGACGGCTGGATTCGCCGCACCTACAAGACCGCGGGCTGGAAGGGCACGCTGATGGTGATCAATGCCGTCGGCCATCTGGCCGAGGCCGCATTCCACCATCCCGACATCACCGCCTCCTATGCCTGGGTCGAGGTGCGGCTGGTGAATCACGCCGCCAAGGGGATCACCGATTCGGACTTCGCCCTGGCGAAGATGATCGAGCAGGTGGTCATGTGGCAGCCGGGCAAGGAGGACGGGCCGCTGTCGGGCACGCCGGACGATCCGCGCTTCGCCTATATCAAATACGACAAGAGCTGAGACCTGGCGGCGGGGATTTGATCTTCGCCGCCAAGGCTGTAGTTTGCATCACGGGCACAGAAAGCGAATGGTTTTGCAGAACGCATGGATCGACGGGAAACCGGCGTCCACACAGGAGGCTGTGTCCGCAGCGGCGGAGCTGATCGGCCGAAGCCGCCTGCCTCTCGTGACCGGACTTTCGACCGATATCGCAGGCATCAAGGCCGCGGTCGCCCTGGCGCAGATCGCTGGCGGGGCGATTGATCATGCCGCCTCGAAGGGCATCTACCCGCTGATCTCGGCGATGCGCGACAGCGGCATGATGCTGGCCGCGCCGTCCGAGATCCGGCGCCGTGCCGATCGCGTGCTGGTGATCGGTGACGACGCGTTCGAAGACGCACCCGACATGCCGGATTATCTGTTCGATGAAACGCCGGATCTCGGTAAGCCGACCCGCGGCGTCGAGCGCCAGATCCTGTGGCTGGGCGCTGGCGACGACATGCCGGACCTGCCGGAATCGGTCGCGCTGCACGGCATCGACTGCGCCGGTGACGATCTCCTCGACGCGCTGTCGGCGATCCGCGCCGAGTTGGCCGGGCACCAGCACGGCGCCGGGCCGCTGCCGGCGCCAACCGTGCAATTCGTCGCCGAATGGCTGAAGGAGGCGGCGTTCGGCTGCGCCATCTTCGCGCCGGCCAGCCTCGACAGCCTCACCATCGAGATGCTCGCCGGGCTGGTCTTCGACCTGAACGCCGAGACCCGTTTCACCAGCCTGCCGATGCTGCGGAGCGACCAGGCCTTTGCCGCGGCGCAGGCGACCACCTGGACGACCGGATTTCCGCTGCGCAGCGGTTTCGGCCGCGGCTACCCCGACCACGATCCGCATCTGTATCGCGGCGAATGGCTGATCGCCGATGGAGAGGCGGATCTGGCGGTGCATGTCGCCGCGCTGGACGGCGAGGACGAGATCGAACCGGAGTGGTCCGGCAAGGTACCGGTCGTCGCGCTGTGCGGCGAGGCGACCGACTGGACCCATCCGCCGAAGATCGCCTTCGCCGTGGCGACGGCCGGCCGCGATCACGACAGCGTCCTCTACGACAATCGCTTCGGCGGCTTCGTGCCGGTCGCGGCGTCGCGGACGGGCGAGGACGCCGGTGGGCGCATGACGGCGGCGGCCGTCCTTGCGGCGATCGCCGCGCATCTGGGACAGACGACGACGGAAGCGGCAGCATGATCGTCGGACGGAAAGGGGCGTCTGCATGCTGACGCATTTGAAGAACGGCCATGTCGTCGACCCGGCCAACGACCGGGACGCGGTAGGGGATCTGTATCTCGCCGACGGCGTCGTCGTCGGTGCGCCGACGGACGGGCGCCGGCCCGACGAGACGATCGACTGCAAGGGGCTGATCGTCATGGCGGGCGCCATCGACATTCATTCCCACATCGCCAGCGGGCACGTGAACACGGCGCGGCTGCTGCTGCCGGAATATCACCGGGCCTTCCAGTCGCGGCCGGGCGCGACCGGGCTCTCCAAGGTCGGCTGGACCACCGAGGAAACCGGCCTGCGCTACGCCGAAATGGGCTTCACCACTGTGGTCGAGCCCGCCATGGCGCCGTCCTCGGCGCTGCATTCCCATCTCGAACTCGCCGACATCCCGATCATCGACAAGGCAACGCTCGTCGTCCTCGGCAATGACGATTTCCTGATGGCGATGATCCGCGACGGCGAGAGCGAGAGCGCCATTGCCGACTATGTCGCCTGGACCGTCTCGGCGTCGCGGGCGCTCGGCGTCAAATGCATCAATGCCGGCGGCTCCGCGGCCTTCAAGGAGAATGTCCGCAAGTTCGACTTCGACGACATCGTGCCCGATTACGGCGTGTCGTCGCGCAAGATCGTCAAGACGCTGCAGGGCGCGGTGAACGGGCTCGGCATCCCGCATCCGCTGCATGTTCATTGCAACAATCTCGGCGTGCCCGGCGATTCTGCCTCGTCGGCGGAGGCGACCATCGGCGCGGCCGAGGGCCTGCCGATGCATCTCGCCCATATCCAGTTCTACGGCTACGGCACCGAGGGCAAGCGCGGCTTTTCCTCCGTCGGGCAGCGACTGGCCGATCTCGTCAACCGGACGCCGGAGGTCACCGTCGATATCGGTCAGGTGATGTTCGGCCAGACCGTGACGATCTCCTCGGACGAGATGCGCCAGTTCGCCGGCCGGCCGCAGGCCAGCCCCGGCAAGACGATCATCTTCGACCACGAGGCCAATGGCGGCGGCGTGGTGCCGATGGAGTACAAGCAGAAGAGCTTCTTCAACGCGCTGCAATGGGCGATCGGGCTGGAACTGTTCCTCCTGATCGAGGACCCGTCGCGGGTGTTCTTCACCACCGATCATCCCAATGGCGCGCCGTTCACCAGCTACCCCGACATCTTCGCGCTGCTGATGGACCGCGGCGTGCGCCAGCTCTGGCTCGACGCGCTGCCGAAATCGGTGGTGCGGATGACCAGCCTTCCGGAGATCACCCGCGAATACACGTTGCGGGAGATCGCGACGATGACCCGCGCCGCCCCGGCCCGCCTGCTCGGCACGTCCGATCGCGGCCATCTGGGGGCAGGGGCCGTGGGCGACGTGGCGATCTACCGTCCGGGCCACGACAAGGCCGAGATGTTCGGCCGTGCGGCCTATGTCTTCAAGGACGGAGCCTTGGTCGTGAAGGACGGCACCGTCGTCAACCGCACCAATGGCCGCACGCTGACGGTCCGGCCCGAGGCGGACAAGGCGATGGCCAGGCGCCTCGACCGCTATTTCGACGAACGCTTCGGTCTGCCGTCGCGCTGGTTCGAGGTGCCGGACTTCGCCATCGGTCAAGAGGATCCGTTCAAGGTGATGCCATGCCGGACGTGACACAGGACGCGCCGTCCACGGCGATGACCCGCAATGGCGTCGTCATCGACGACACCTTCGCTGAAGCGTTTCCGATGAGCGGAACGGCCATCCAGGTCACCGCCGATTCCGAGAAATGGGCGATGGAGGCCGCGCGCTCCTTCACCGGCTTTGCCACCTCGGTGATCGCCTGCGGCTGCGAGGCCGGCATCGACCGCGTCGTGCCGGCGAGCGAGACCCGCGACGGGCGGCCGGGCGTGCGCATTCTCCTGTTCTCCATGGACAAGGACGGCCTCGCCAAGCAGCTCGGCACCCGGCTCGGCCAGTGCATCCTCACCAGCCCGTCCTCGGCCTGCTACGCCGACTTCGACAGCGAGACGCAGATCGATCTCGGCTCGGCCATCCGCTATTTCGCCGATGGCTGGCAGATCTCGAAGAAATTCGCCGGCCGGCATTTCTGGCGCATGCCGGTGATGGAGGGCGAATTCCTCTGCGAGGCGACGACCGGCATGACCGGCGACGGCGTCGGCGGCGGCAATCTCCTGTTCATGGCCCGCACCAGCGCACAGGCGCTGGCGGCGGCCGAGGCGGCGCTCGAGGCGATGCGTGCGGTGCCCGGTGCGATCATGCCGTTTCCCGGCGGGATCGTGCGCTCCGGTTCCAAGGTCGGCGGCAAGTACAAGGGCATGATGGCCTCCACCAACGATGCCTATTGCCCGACCCTGAAGGGCGTCACCCCATCGGCTCTGACGTCCGATATCGGCTCGGTGCTGGAGATCGTCATCGACGGCCTGTCGAAGAAGGCTGTGGCAGATGCGATGCGCGCCGGGCTGAAGGCTGCGGTCGATCTGGGACCCGACAAGGGCGCCTTGCGGATCGGCGCCGGCAATTACGGCGGCAATCTCGGACCGCATCACTTCCATCTGAAGGAGCTGGCGCCATGAGCGGGCTCACCTTCCGCAAGCGGGCCGAACCGGACCAGCGCATCGACCTGTCGGCCCTGATCCCGTCGCGCCTCGCCGGCCTTACCACGACCCAGATCGCCTCCCTGCCGATCGGCACGACCCGCTGGCTGGTCACGGTCGGCGACCTCTTCGACGTGTCGGGCGACGATCCGGCAAGCCTGCGCTTCGAGGGCGGCTCGCACCGCTTCGACCGGATCGGCGAAGGGCTCGATGGCGGCGAGATCCATGTCGAGGGCGACGCCGGCTGGCGGACCGGCCGGGTGATGAGCGCCGGACGGCTGACGGTGACGGGCTCGGCCGGCGGCTTCGCCGGTTCGGCCATGAGCGGCGGCGAGCTGCACATCGAGGGCGATGCGGGTGAATTTCTCGGCGGTCCACTGGCCGGCGAGATGGCGGGCATGTCGGGCGGCACGATCCGCGTCGGCGGCGCGGCCGGCGAACGGGTGGCCGATCGCATGCGGCGCGGCACCATCGTCGTCGCGGGCGCGCTCGGCGCCAATGCCGCCAGCCGGATGATCGCCGGCACGCTGATCGCCGGCGGCCGCGCCGCGGGCGTGCCCGGCCGGATGATGAAACGCGGCACGCTGATCCTGCCCGGCGGGGTCGAGCGCCTGTCGCCGACCTTCCTCGACAACGGCCCGGCCGACCTCCTGATCCTGAAGCTGATGGCCCGGGATATCGCCGCGGGATCCGCCGGCCCGGTGCCCTTTGATGGCGCGCCCATGCGCCGGTTCGGCGGCGACACGGCGGTGCTCGGCATGGGCGAGATCTTCCTGCCGCTTTGAGGCGGCGGGACTGCACAATTGCCATGCGACACGGCGCCACCGCTCTGCTGACTTGCCGGAAGGAGCCGCTAGTTCTGCATCCGGATGCAGCATCGCTGCGTATGTGAAGAGCGTATCCAGTTCGACCGGGCACCGTCGGATTCCCCAGGAAGGAAACGGCCGAGACGATGATTGACCTGATTTTGACCGTCTGCATGGTGAGCGACCCGTCGAACTGCCGGGAAGAGCGGCTGACCTATCAGAGCCGCGGCTCGCTGGCGCAATGCATGATGCTGTCGACGCCCTATGTCGCGGCCTGGGCCGGCGATCATCCGCAATGGACGATCAAGAGCTGGAAGTGCCACTGGCCGGAAGATCGCAAGGAAGCGATCTGAGCGGACAGCGCATCAGATCCCGTCTGCTGCCGCGCTGCTCACTGCGGTGAAAAACTAGGCATTGAACAAAATACAGGCAGATTTGATCTGCCCCAGGGTCAGGCTTGTCGCGCAACCGGTGGCTTCACCCGCCGGATGGCCGCGTTCCCCTGCTGTCCTTCGCGCATCACCAGTCTGGCACGGGGATTGCTCCCTGTGTGACCGGAGCCCGTCGCTGAGAGCGGGACCTGTCAACTGGAGAGCGTGAATGACATCACCTATCAATTGGCTTCGTGGCGCCGTCGCCGCGACCGCGATGAGCGGCGTCGCACTGACCGGTGCCGTGGCGCAGGACGCGCCGTCCGGCGATCCGATCAAGGTCGGCATCCTGCATTCGCTGTCGGGCACGATGGCGATTTCCGAGACCACCCTGAAGGACGCCATGCTGATGCTCATCGAGGAGCAGAACGCCAAGGGCGGTCTGCTCGGGCGTCCGCTCGAAGGTGTCGTGGTCGATCCGGCCTCCGACTGGCCGCTCTTCGCCGAGAAGATGCGCGACCTCGTCTCGGCCCAGGACGTGGCGGCGGTGTTCTGCTGCTGGACCTCGGTGTCGCGCAAGTCGATCCTGCCGGTGGCCGAAGAGCTCAACACGGTCGTCTTCTACCCGGTCCAGTACGAAGGTGAGGAATCCTCGCGCAACATCTTCTACACCGGTGCCGCGCCCAACCAGCAGGCGATCCCCGCCGTCGACTATCTGATGGAGGAAGGCGTCGAGCGCTGGGTGCTGGAAGGCACCGACTACGTCTATCCGCGCACCACCAACAAGATCCTCGAGCAGTATCTCAAGGACAAGGGCGTCGCCGCCGAGGACATCAAGGTCAACTACACCCCCTTCGGCTTCTCCGACTGGCAGACCGAGGTGTCGGCCATCAAGGAATTCGGCTCGACCGGCAAGAAGACCGCCGTCGTCTCGACCGTGAACGGCGACGCCAACGTGCCGTTCTACAAGGAACTCGCCAACCAGGGCATCGCCGCGACCGACATTCCTGTCGTCGCCTTCTCCGTCGGCGAGGAAGAGCTGGCCGGCATCGACACCGGCCCGCTGGTCGGCCATCTCGCCGCCTGGAACTACTTCCAGTCGGTCGATACGCCCGAGAATGCCGAGTTCATCGAGAAGTGGAAGACCTTCATCGGTGACGACAAGCGCGTCACCAACGATCCGATGGAAGCCCATTACATCGGCTTCAACATGTGGGTGAAGGCGGTCGAGGCCGCCGGCACGACCGAGGCCGACGCGGTCATCGCCGCCCTGCCGGGCGTCGAGGTGCCGAACCTCACCGGCGGCATGTCCACCATGCTGGCCAACCACCACATCACCAAGCCCGTGCTGATCGGCGAGATCAACGACGAGGGCCAGTTCGACATCGTCTCGGAGACCGAGGAACTGGTGCCGGGCGACGCCTGGTCCGACTTCCTGCCGGAATCCAAGAAGCTGACCGCCGACTGGACCGACCCGATCAATTGCGGGAACTACAACACCGAGACCAAGACCTGCGGCGGCGCTTCGGCGGAAGCCAAGTAAGCGGGTCCGACCTTCGTCCTCCCAAGACGAACCCGGCGGGGGCGGTCCCAGGCGACCGTCCCCGTCCCCCAGCGGCCCTCAGGTGGGATGTGATGCAACAGTTCTTCGAGCGATGCCGGACCGGTCTCATGCTGGTCGCGGGTCTCCTGCTGGCGGCCGGACTTCTGGCGGCGCAGCCTGCATGGGCCCAGGGCGCCGACCCGGCCACGATCGTCCAGAAATTTGGCGGTAAGCAGAGCTTCAGCGAAACCGAGGCGGTGATCGCGGAAGCAGCGGCCAGCGGCGATGCCGCGCTGGCGCCCGCCCTCAAGGCCCTGCGTGACGGCGGCCTCTACTGGCGCAAGAGCGACGAGGCCGTCTTCGTCGCCACGTCGCGCGGCGGCGAGATGGTCCTCACCGATCCGATCACCGGCGAGGCTGCCGGTACCGTCGCCAAGGCGGACGTCACCAAGGTTCGCATCAAGAATTCGATCCGCAACGCGGTCACCGCCGCCCTCGGCACCCTGACCCTGCGCGCCGCCGACCCGGCCCAGCGGCTGCGGGCCGCCAGCACCGTCTTTTCCGACGCCGATCCCGAGATGATCGCGCCGCTGGAAGCGGCGATCGCCGCCGAGACCGACGCCGGTGTCCTGGCCCGCCTAGAAGAGGCGCGCGCCGCCGCGATCCTCGCCTCCGACCGTCCGGCCGCCGAGAAGGCCGAGGCCGCCAAGGCGCTGCAGACGCGCGGCGACCGCGAGGCGCTGAACATGCTGCGCATCTTCGCCGATGCCACCGACGATCCGGTGGCCCGCGAGGCGGCGCGCGAATCCATCGCCGGCATCGAGGCCAACATCGCCTTCTGGAACCAGATGCAGAATGTCTGGTACGGCCTGTCGCTCGGCTCGGTGCTGCTGCTCGCCGCCATCGGGCTGGCCATCACCTTCGGCGTCATGGGCGTCATCAACATGGCCCATGGCGAGATGGTCATGCTGGGCGCCTACACGACCTTCGTGGTGCAGGAGGCGATCCGCGGCTCGGCGCCCTGGCTGTTTCCCTGGTCGCTGACCATCGCCCTGCCGCTGGCCTTCCTCGTCTCCGGCTTCGTCGGTCTCGTCATGGAGCGCGGCCTGATCCGCTTTCTCTACGGCCGGCCGCTGGAAACGCTGCTGGCGACCTTTGGCGTCTCGCTGATCCTGCAGCAGGCGGTGCGCACCGTCTTCGGCCCGACCAACCGCGAGGTCGGCAATCCCGACTGGATGTCCGGCGCCTTCGATGTCGGGCTGATGTCGATCACCTGGAACCGGCTGTGGATCATCGTCTTCGCGCTGGTCGTCTTCCTGGCGCTGCTCGCCGTCCTCAACCGCACGCCGCTCGGCCTGCAGATGCGCGCCGTCACCCAGAACCGCAAGATGGCCTCGGCCATGGGCATCCGTACCCCCTGGGTCGATGCCATGACCTTCGCGCTCGGCTCGGGCATCGCCGGCGTCGCCGGTGTCGCACTCAGCCAGATCGACAATGTCTCGCCGAGCCTCGGACAGGGCTACATCATCGACAGCTTCATGGTCGTGGTGTTCGGCGGGGTCGGCAATCTGTGGGGCACGCTGGTCGGGGCGATGAGCCTCGGCGTCCTCAACAAGTTCCTCGAACCCTATGCCGGCGCCGTCCTCGGCAAGATCATCGTGCTCGTCCTGATCATCCTCTTCATCCAGAAACGGCCGCGCGGCCTGTTCGCCCAGAAGGGGAGGTTCGTCGACGCATGATTCTCGCGCGCTTCCTCGGTCCCCGCATCTTCATCCTCGTCGCCGTGATCCTGGCGGCGGCGATCCTCGTGCCGCTGGCCAATCTCTGGCTGCCGGCCGGCCATCCGCTGCATGTGCCGTCGTACGCCGTGCCGCTGTTCGGCAAATATGTCTGCTACGCGCTCTTGGCGCTCGCCCTCGATCTGGTCTGGGGCTATGTCGGCATCCTGTCGCTCGGCCATGGCGCCTTCTTCGCCCTCGGCGGCTACGCCATGGGCATGTATCTGATGCGCCAGATCGGCTCGCGCGGGGTCTATGGCGACCCGGTGCTGCCGGACTTCATGGTGTTCCTGAACTGGCAGGAGCTGCCCTGGTACTGGTACGGCTTCGACCAGTTCTGGTTTGCTGCGCTGATGGTCGTGCTGGCACCCGGCATCCTGGCCTTCGTCTTCGGCTATTTCGCCTTCCGCAGCCGCGTCACCGGCGTCTATCTGTCGATCATCACCCAGGCGATGACCTACGCGCTGCTGCTGGCCTTCTTTCGCAACGACATGGGGTTCGGCGGCAATAACGGCCTGACCGACTTCAAGGAGCTGCTCGGCTTCTCGCTGCAGGCCGACACCACCCGCGCCGGCCTTTTCGCCGCCAGTTGCATCGCGCTGGCGGTGGCCGTGGTCATCGTCGGCTGGATCACCCGCTCGCGGCTCGGCAAGCTGATGGTCGCCGTGCGCGACGCCGAAAGCCGCACCCGCTTCATCGGCTGGCGGCCCGAGCATGTGAAGCTCTTCGCCTTCACCGTCTCGGCGGTGATGGCCGGCATTGCCGGCGCCCTCTACGTGCCGCAGGTCGGCATCATCAATCCCGGCGAGTTCGCCCCGGTCAATTCGATCGAGATCGTCGTCTGGGCGGCGGTCGGCGGCCGCGGCACGCTGATCGGCCCGGTCATCGGGGCGCTGCTGGTCAATTTCGGCAAGAGCACCTTCACCGCCGTCGCGCCGGAATTCTGGCTCTTCGTCCTCGGCAGCCTGTTCGTCTTCGTCACCCTGTTCCTGCCCCGCGGCATTGTCGGCACCATCGACCATGGCTGGAACGCCTGGCGTGCCCGGCGCGGTGATGCCGACCGCGAGAAGGGCGAGGCGGTCGACAAGACGCCCGTGCCGGCGCCGGGACCGGCGGAATGACCATGATGGACCAGATGACCGACGCCCCCGACAAGACCACGGCCACGGCAGGCGGGCCGGCCGCGCCCGCCGGCGATGCGGACGCCGCCTTGGCACCGCCAATCGTCTCGCCGCACCCCTATGCCACCCAGCGCGCCGCCCTGCTGGCCGAGCGCGAAGCCCTCGGCCAGGCGCGGCGCGACACGCTGCTCTATCTCGACGGGGTCACCAAGAGCTTCGACGGCTTCAAGGCGATCAACAATCTCTCGCTGGTCATCCAGAAGGGCGAGATGAGGGCGATCATCGGCCCGAACGGCGCCGGCAAGACCACCATGATGGACATCATCACCGGCAAGACCCGGCCCGACGAGGGCGAGGTCTATTTCGCCGGCGATGTCGACCTGACCAAGCAGGACGAGGCCGCCATCGCCAATATGGGCATCGGCCGAAAATTCCAGAAGCCGACCGTCTTCGAGAGCCACACGGTGGCCGACAACATCCGCATGTCGATGGCCGGCTCGCGCTCGATCTTCGCCGCGCTGCTGCACCGCGACAGTTCCGGCGAGCGCCAGACGGTCGCCGACATTCTGGAAACGACGCGCCTGACCGCCAAAGCGGGCACGCTGGCAGCCGATCTCAGCCATGGCCAGAAGCAGTGGCTGGAGATCGGCATGCTGCTGGCGCAGGATCCCGAACTCCTGCTGGTGGACGAACCGGTGGCCGGCATGACCGACGCCGAGACCGAGGAGACGGCGCGGCTCCTGCGCGAGATCGCCCGCACCCGGTCGGTGGTCGTCGTCGAGCACGACATGCATTTCGTGCGCGCCCTCGACGTCAAGGTCACCTGCCTGCACGAGGGCTCGGTGCTCTCCGAAGGCACGCTCGACCATGTTTCCGCCGATCCGCGTGTCGTCGAGGTGTATCTTGGCCGCTGAGACCTACGAAGCGGGCCGAGATCTGCGCGCGATGCCGCCCAGGAAGGGCACGACGCGTTGCTTTGCCGGTTCGCTCGCGGCCCATCCAACATTTCCTGCAGGAGCGCCGAACGCCCCATGCTGACCGTTTCGAACGTCGATCTTTATTACGGTGCGGCGCAGGCGCTGCGCGGCGTGTCGCTGAATGCCAGGAAGGGCGAGATCACCTGCGTCCTCGGTCGCAACGGCGTCGGCAAGACCTCGTTGCTGCGGGCCATCGTCGGCCAGCAGCCGATCCACGCCGGCCAGATCGCGCTCGACGGCGATAATCTCGGCCGTGAGGCGCCCTATACGCGGGCACGGCGCGGCATCGGCTTCGTACCCCAGGGCCGCGAGATCTTCCCGCTTTTGACGGTGAAGGAGAATCTCCAGACCGGCTTCGCGCCGCTGAAGGGCGCCGACCGGACCATCCCCGACCATGTCTTCGAGCTCTTCCCTGTGCTCGCCGACATGCTAGGCCGGCGTGGCGGCGACCTGTCAGGCGGCCAGCAGCAGCAGCTGGCGATCGGCCGGGCGCTGGTGACGCGGCCGCAGCTTCTCGTCCTCGACGAGCCGACCGAGGGCATCCAGCCGTCCATCATCAAGGATATCGGCCGGGCCATCCGCTATCTGAAGGACCAGTCCGGTCTCGCCATCCTGCTGGTCGAGCAATATCTGGATTTCTGCCGCGAGCTCGCCGATCAGGTCTACATCATGGATCGCGGCGAGATCGTCTTCGACGGCCCCGCCGAGGGCCTCGACGATCCCGAGGTGCGCCGGCATCTCACGGTGTGACCCCGATCTCCGCGATGATCGCCCTCGCTTCAGTCTTCCCGAGCGGCATGTTAGAAAGGATGACACGGTCGCGGCCGATGTCCCTCGATCTGCGGCATGTGGTGCGTTCCGCTTTTGGGAGGATACCCAGTGCGCTTCATCGCGACGCTTCTTGCCTGCCTTTGTCTTGCCGGTGCCAGTCAGGCGCAAACGCTGGTCAAGCCCGGCGAGGTCGATCAGATCGTCGACATCGCCCGTGGCTTCGGCTCCGGGACATTGGAAAAGGACGAGACCGAATATGTCCGGGGGCGCATCGATGGCACGCTCTACGTGATCTTCTTCAACGACTGCAATTCCGACAGAAGCGAATGCCAGAGCCTTCAGTTCTATGCCTCCTGGGACGGCGTTCCTGTCGATCAGGCCGCCATCAACGGCTGGAACCGGGACAAGCGCTTTGCCAAGGCCTATATCGACGCCGAGAACGATCCGGTGCTGGAGATGGACGTCAACCTGCGCCACGGAGTCACCCGCGGCAATCTCGAGGATACGTTCGACTGGTGGCGTCTGTCCCTGAGAGAGTTCAAGTCGGGCATCCTCAAGCTCTAGGGCCATTCGCGACTTCCGGTGGCCAGCCGTGGGGCTGGAATTCGCGCCCGGTCGCACTCTTGCCGTCCATGCCGGGACCTGCGAGCCTCGCGCCATCTCCACGGATCCCCATGGACAGATCACCATGAATGACGCAGCCGGTGCCCCGCCGGATCTAGCCGCTTTGCCGCGCGTCCGCGCTGGCCTGCCCGCATGAGCGCGGTGCGCAACCTGCCGCAGACGGACCCAGCGGCCCCGCGCCGCATGCAGCGCTCGGAAGGGTCGGCGTCGGCGCAGTTCCGCGTCGTAGACAAGCGGACCCGGCTGCAGCGGCTGCACCAGTCCGGCTGCCTCAAGCTGCGGTTTCCGCGGCTGCCGCGCCAGCAGGCCGAGGCGATCCTGATCAACAGTTCGGGCGGCCTGACCGGCGGCGACCGGCTGGCGCAGGATTTCACCGTGGCGGCCGGGGCCGATCTCACCGTCACCACCCAGGCCTGCGAACGCATCTACCGCGCAGCGGGCGGGGATACTGCCCATGTGACGACGAGCGCGACCCTGGAAGCGGGCGCAAGGCTGGCCTGGCTGCCGCAGGAGACGATCCTCTTCGACGGCGGCCGGGTGCGACGCACGCTCGAGGTCGAGGCCGCGCCGGATGTGCGCTTTCTGCTATGCGAATCGCTGATCCTCGGCCGCGAGCTCATGGGCGAGAGCGTGACCGCCGGCCATTTCCACGATCGCTGGCGGGTGCGGCTGGGCGGCCGGCTGGTCTTTGCCGACGACCTGCAGCTGTCCGGCGACATCGCTGCGGCGATGGCGGAGCCCGCCTCGCTCGGCCCGAACCGCGCGCTGGCGACGGTGGTAGCTCATCTGCCCGACGCCGAGGCGCGCCTCGACGGGCTGCGCGCCGTGATCGGCGAGGACGGCGGCGCCAGTCTGGTTGGTGGTCTTCTCGTCGCCCGCATCCGGGCCGTGTCCGGCTTTCATCTGCGCCAGCGGCTGGTGCCGGTGCTTTCGGGTCTGGCGGACGGGCCGTTGCCGCTTGTATGGTCGCTATGACGCATCTGCGAAGGAACCCGGCATGCAACTGACCCCGCGCGAAAAGGACAAGCTGCTCGTCTCGATGGCCGCCATGGTAGCGCGCCGCCGGCTGGAACGCGGCGTGAAGCTGAACCATCCCGAGGCGATCGCGCTGATCACCGATTATGTGGTGGAAGGCGCGCGCGACGGCCGCAGCGTCGCCGACCTGATGGAGGCCGGCGCCCATGTGATCACGCGCGACCAGGTGATGGAGGGGATTGCCGAGATGATCCACGACGTCCAGGTCGAGGCGACCTTTCCCGACGGCACGAAGCTGGTGACGGTGCACGAACCGATCCGCTGATCCGGGCGATCTGCGGCCTGGGGCCTGCGCTACCGGACGCGTTGCCTATCGCCGTTCCGTTGCCGGGGCCTCGGCCAGTGTGTCCGCCTTCGCGGCGGGTTCGAGGGAGGACACGGTGATGTCCGGCTCGTCGGCTGCGACAGCGACGGGCGCGTCTCCGACGAATCGGAACCCCTGTTCGATGACGGAATAATAGGCGGGACCGGTGACGGGACCGATGGTGACAGTGCGGACCATCAGGGGCTGCGCCGGTCCGACGGGACCGAGGAGCAGACCGAGAAACGCCGCGATCAGAAGCGACCTCAGCATGTGAACTCCAACCTGTTGTGCGGTTGCGCGGTCCGATCGTTCGATGCCGGACCTTTGCCTTCTTCCGCAACGTCATTATGCGACGTTTCGTTCCGCGCACCAGCTCTTTTTGCCCAAAGCCGTTAACGCGGAGCCGAGACATAACCCGCGAAAGTTTCACGAGTTCTTGCCGGCGCAACCTTGGTTATCGGTAGGCTTTCCGAAATCCTACAGGCCATCCCGCCGCTCTTCGCATCTGCGAGATCAGCGCCAGAAAGCCTTTGACACCGGGTCGGCCGGCTTCCATGATCGCGCCCGAACCCGCCGTGCCGGACGGCCTTTCGAGGCGGTGCTGGCGGTGGGCTGGACGCGACCCATATCGGGGCGCCCGTCGACCAATCTGAGGGACATCCGCATGCTCACACGCTTCGCCATTGCCGCCGCAACCCTGGCCGCCGCAACAGTGCCCGCCTTCGCCCATCTCGATCCGGTTGCGCATGGCTCGCTGGCCGCCGGCGCGTCGCATCCGCTGCTCGGCTGGGACCACGTCCTGGTCATGGTGGCCGTGGGCCTGTGGGCTGCCACGCTCGGCGGCCGTGCGCGCCTTGCCGTTCCTGTCGCCTTCGTCGCCGCCATGGGGGCTGGCTTCGTGCTGGCCCTGAACGGCCTGTCGCTGCCCTTCGTCGAGCCGGTGGTCATGGCGTCGGTCGTCGCCCTCGGCCTGCTGGTCGCCGCCGCGGTTCGCCTGCCGGTTCCGGCCGCGGCCGCAGCCGTCGGCGCCTTCGCCCTGTTCCATGGTTCGGCCCATGGCGCCGAGCTCGGTTCGGCCGGCGCGCTTTCCTTCGGCCTCGGTTTCGTGGTGGCCACGGCCGCGCTGCATGGCGTCGGCCTGGCTCTCGGCCATTCCCTGACCGCCGGCCGCCAGCCGCTGATCGTCCGGGCGCTCGGCGCGGCCTCGGCGCTTGCCGGCCTCTACATGATCGCGGCCTGAGCCACGTGACGCATCCGGGCTCTGGCCCGCAGACGACAGGGCTCGCCCGGAGACGGGCGGGCCTGAGAGAAGAGCAACGGCGTGCCTGAATTCGTCCGGGCGCCGCAGCCGGTCGGCGAATACGACCTGATGGCGATCGGCCCCGTGCTGCTGGTGGTTCTGGCGATCATCGCCATTCGCAAGCTCTGGAGGAATGGATCATGATCCCCGGCGAAATCCTCACCCCCGACGGCGACATCGTCCTCAATGACGGCGCCAAGCCAATCACCCTGATGGTTGGCAATACGGGCGACCGGCCGGTCCAGGTCGGCAGCCACTTCCATTTCGCCGAAACCAATCCCGCACTCACCTTCGATCGCGACGCCGCGCGCGGCATGCGGCTGGATCTGGCCGCCGGCACCGCCGTGCGCTTCGAGCCCGGCCAGACCCGCGAGGTCACGCTGGTGCCGCTCGGCGGCGCGCGCAAGGTCTATGGCTTCAACGGCAAGGTGATGGGCGCGCTCTGACCGGCGCGACGTCGGCGCCGCTGAGGCGCCACCCCTGATTCCCGGCCGTGAGGACGATGGCTGCAAGCCTGGCAGATGGCACAGGCGCGGCTTGGTGCGAGCTGGAAAAGGGGACGGGCGAATGTGCGACCATTGCGTGATCGACAGCGTGAAGAGCCGGATGCTGAGCCGGCGCGGGCTTCTCGGCGGCGGGCTCGCCGCGGCCGCGGCGGGGACCGCCAGCCCGGCCTTTGCGCAGGACGCCGCCAGGCCGGCGGCCGCCTCCACGATGCCGGCCAATTCCATCGCCGACCTGACCCATGAGCTCTATCCGGAGTTCCCGACCTTCTTCGGCGACCAGCAATTCTTCATGGAGCAGAAATTCTCCTACGCCGAGCACAAGTTCAACCTGTTCGAGCTGCGGGTGAACGAGCACACCGGCACCCATGTCGACGCGCCTTTGCACTTCTCCGCCGACGGCCAGTCGGTGGCGGAAATCCCGGTCGACAAGCTGATGGCGCCACTGGTCGTGGTCGACATCCGCGAGAAGGCGGAGAAGGATGCGGACGCGCAGGTCACGCCCGACGATCTGAAGGCCTGGATCGCGGCCCATGGCGACATGCCGGAGAATTGCTGCGTGGCGATGAATTCCGGCTGGGCCCGGCATCTGGACACCGACAAGTTCCGCAATGCCGACCAGGACGGCACGATGCATTTCCCCGGCTTCCATGTGGAGGCGGTGCAGATGCTGCTGGAGGGATCGGCGGTCGGCATCGCTGTCGACACACTGTCGCTCGACTTCGGCATGTCGCCGGACTTCGCCGTGCATTACGCTTGGCTGCCGGAAGGCCGATGGGGGCTGGAGTGCATCGCCGGGCTCGACGACATGCCGGCGACCGGTGCGACGTTGATCGTCGGCGCGCCGAAGCATCGCGGCGGCTCGGGTGGTCCGGCCCGCGTCTTCGCACTCACCTGAGGGGACAGGCCATGGCAACGGCACCGCTGGTTTCGGATGCACAGTCCAGCCCCGAGGTGCGCGCCGTCTTCGACGACATCCGCGCGACCCGCGGCTCGGACTTCGTCAACAATTTCTGGCGCGTGCTGGCCGCCGATCCGGCGACGCTGAAGCGGACATGGGAGGAAGTGAAGGCGGTGATGGGGGCACCGGGCGCGCTCGATCCGCTGACCCGCGAGATGCTCTATATCGCCGTTTCGACCACCAATGGCTGCAGCTAGTGCGTCCATTCCCCCACGGCCGCGGCGCGGGCGAAGGGAATGACGGATGCGCAATATGGCGAGCTGCTGGCCGTCGTCGGCCTTGCCGCCAGGACCAACCAGCTGGCGCAGGCGCTGCAGGTGCCGGTGGACGACGCCTTCGAGGTCTGATCGCCGCCTCATGCTACCAGGCGTGGCTCAGTCGCCATTGGCCTTGGGAATGGCGCTCGGGGCGTTCGACAGGCCGCGGCGAATGGAGCCCAGATCGACGGCGACGGTCGGCTTGGTAATCCGGTAGGCGCGGTCGGATCCGGCGCCGGGCGTGCCGATCGTGTCGCTGGTGCCGAAGCTGGTGACCGACGAGGTGCCGGCGCCGTCCTCGGAGCGTGCCAGCCCTTCGGCATTGAGGCTGTTGATCGTCGACGAACCCTCGCTCGCCAGCCCCTCGGTGGTGTTGGCGCCGAGGCCGGTGCTGCCGGAACTCGCCCCCGGTGCGATCGGGTCGGAGAGGGTCGGGGATGCGCCCGTATTTGACAGGCCCGATCCCGATCCGACGCCGCCCGTGCTGCCGATACCGCTGGCGCCGGAGCCGGTGACGACACCGCTGCCCGACGATCCGCCGATGCCAGACGAGCCGCCGGCACCCGAAGAGCCGCCGACGCCGCCGGAGAGCTGGGCCAGTGCGGGAGCCGCGGTCAGCACCGCCGCAATTGCAATCAGGGGGGTGAGGGATCTGCGCATGGCCTCTGCCTTCCGGTTTCACGGCGCGGGTCGGTGGGTGTCGGCGGCCCGCTGCCTCTGATGACCAACTCCGCGCGCTTCCGACCGGTTCCCGAACGCCGTCAAGCCGTGCGCCGCCTACCGCCGGATGATGGCGCGGTGGGAGCCGACTGAACGGCCGCGGGTCACCCCGCTGCGGCCGGCGGCACCGGGGCCCTGCCGCGCGAAGCTGCCGGCATTGATGCCGTTGAGATCCGACCGGCCTTCGACCGCGCGCTCCTCCGTGCTCGGCTGGGCAGCGCGGCTGCGGGGCACCTTCGGCTTCAGATAGCTGTCGTCGAAATTCTTGCCGTAGGCCCGCTCGGTGACCGTGTCGCCGAAGACGTCGGCGCCGCGAATGCGGGGACCGGCCGGCGCCGCCGGCGACCCGCCGATGCGCATGCCCGACGCCGACGAGCCCGGCACGTCGCCCATCGGCCCCGGATCATAGGCCTGGGCGAGGGCGGCGCTGGGTAGGAGCAGCGCGGCAAGGAGGGCGAAGCGGATCATCTGGGCTCCTGAATCGGGGGCGCGCGGCCATGGCCGGCATGCGCGCCGCGGCGGCCGAATTGCCGCCAGTCTCGCCCCGATCGACAAAACCGGGAAGACAAGCTTTCGCGACCGACATATGGTCGCTGATGGTGCGCCGCAACGAGAGCGGCCGTATCCTTAGAATTCGACCCGTCTGGAGATCGCCCATGCCCGCCCGGATCGCTCGCTCTTCCTATGCCGCCATGTTCGGCCCGACGACCGGCGACAAGGTGCGCCTGGCCGACACCGAACTGTTCATCGAGGTGGAGAGGGATTTCACCACCTATGGCGAGGAGGTGAAGTTCGGCGGCGGCAAGGTGATCCGCGACGGCATGGGCCAGTCCCAGCATTCGCGGGCCGAGGGCGCGGTCGACACGGTGATCACCAACGCGCTGGTCCTCGATCATACCGGCATCTACAAGGCCGATATCGGCCTGCGCGACGGTCGCATCTGCGCCATCGGCAAGGCCGGCAATCCCGACACACAGGGCGGCGTCGACATCATCATCGGCCCGGGCACCGAGGCGATCGCCGCCGAGGGCAAGATCGTCACCGCCGGCGGATTCGACAGCCATATCCACTTCATTTGCCCGCAGCAGATCGAGGAGGCGCTGTTTTCCGGCGTCACCACCATGATGGGCGGCGGCACGGGGCCGGCGCATGGCACGCTGGCAACGACCTGCACGCCCGGCCCATGGCATCTGGCGCGCATGCTGCAGGCCACCGACGCCATGCCGATGAATATCGGCTTCTCGGGCAAAGGCAACGCCTCGCTGCCGGCCGCGCTGGAGGAGATGGTGCGGGGCGGCGCCTGCGCCCTGAAGCTGCATGAGGACTGGGGCACGACGCCCGCCGCCATCGATTGCTGCCTGTCGGTGGCCGACGATCACGACGTGCAGGTGATGATCCACACCGACACGCTGAACGAGAGCGGCTTCGTCGAGAACACCGTCGACGCCTTCAAAGGACGCACCATCCACGCCTTCCATACCGAGGGCGCCGGCGGCGGCCACGCGCCGGACATCATCAAGGTCTGCGGCCTGCCCAACGTGATCCCGTCCTCGACCAATCCGACGCGGCCCTACACGACCAACACGCTGGAAGAGCATCTCGACATGCTGATGGTCTGCCACCATCTCGACGCGTCGATTCCCGAGGACATCGCCTTCGCCGAAAGCCGCATCCGCAAGGAGACCATCGCGGCGGAGGACATTCTCCACGATCTCGGCGCCTTTTCGATCATCGCCTCCGATTCCCAGGCCATGGGCCGGGTCGGCGAGGTGATCGTGCGCACCTGGCAGACCGCCGACAAGATGAAGCGGCAGCGCGGGCGGCTTTCCGGCGAGACCGGCGACAACGACAATCTGCGTGCCCGCCGCTATGTCGCGAAATACACGATCAACCCGGCCATCGCGCAGGGCATGTCGAAGGAGATCGGCTCGATCGAGGTCGGCAAGCGCGCCGACATCGTGCTGTGGGACCCGGCCTTCTTCGGCGTGAAGCCGATGATGGTGCTGATCGGCGGCACCATCGTGGCGGCCCCGATGGGCGACCCCAACGCCTCGATCCCGACGCCGCAGCCGGTGCATTACCGGCCGATGTTCGGCGCCTTCGGCAAGGCCGTCAGCAATTCCGCGATCTCCTTCGTCTCGGGCGCGGCGATGGCCGACGGGCTGCGCGAAAAGATCGGCTGCGAGAAGGCGTTCCTGGCGGTGGAGAATACCCGCGGCGGCATCTCCAAGGCGTCGATGCGCCTCAACGATGCGACACCCCATATCGAGGTCGATCCGGAAACCTACGAGGTGCGGGCCGACGGTGAATTGCTGACCTGCGAGCCCGCCTCGGTGCTGCCGATGGCGCAGCGCTACTTCCTGTTCTAGGCTTTCCCGAAGAATTGCAGCCGGCGACCGAAGGACGATCGGACCGTCGCGGCCAAAGGGGAGGAGCCATGATGCACCGCAATGACGTTTCGATCGCCGCACGGGGCAGGGCGCTTGCGCTCGGCCTGGCGCTGGCCGCCATCGGTTCCGTCCCTGCACTCGCGCAGGACGGAGAGCCGCTGACCCTCGATCTGGAGGGACCGGCCGAGCGCACCACCGTCACCTATCTCTGCCGGGACGCGGAGGAGGCCGAACCGGTGGAAATGGCTGTCGAATACATCAACCTGCCGTCCAACTCGCTCGCCATCCTGCCGGTAGACGGCCGCCAGACATTGTTCGTCGATGTCATGTCCGGCTCGGGCGCGAAATACGCGGCCGGCGCGATGGTCTGGTGGACCAAGGGACGGCGCGGCGATCTCTACAGCGAGATGCGCAGCGATCCGAGCCAGACGACGGTCTGCGAAGTGCGCCGCTGATCGGGACGGGTGCTCAACCGCCGACGAGCGCCGCGGCACTGGCGTGCAGGGCCGGGCGGTAGCCGGCTGCGATCGCCGCGATGCTCGGCAGCGGCGTTGCCACTGTGACCAGCCCACCCGGCATCTCCCGCACGGCATCGTAGCCCGCCGGCGTCCAGCGCAGCAGGCGATTGTCCAGAACGAGCCAGGGCCGCTCCTCGACGATGACGAAGACGCCGTCGGGCAGCTCGCGTCCGACGCGCTCCGCCCGGCGCTGACGGCGCGTGCCCGTGACGATGCGCGCGCCATGCAGAAGATCGTCGATCTCGCGGCTCGACGGGGCGACCTCCAGCCCGTTGCCCTCGGCGAAAGCGGACCGATAGGCGAGGGCGGCCGCGCGGCGACATTCCCAGCAGGGCCGGTGGCCGGCGGCAAACGCCGTCGCCTCGTCGAGGAAGAACAGTTCGGTGTAGCGGCCCGGCGCCATGATCTCGCGCTGGCGGCTTTTGAACGCCAGCGTGCAGACGATCCACGCCTTGTGCTTCCAGCGGCTGACGCCGAGGTGGCGCGTGCCGTCATGCAGGATGCCGCGATTGCCCATGAAATCGCCCCTGGCCGGGTCGGCGACGATCTCGCCCAGCGGGGTGACGCGGTTCTGCAGAGCCATGCTGCGTTCCCCTGCCCATCTGCCGACGTTTTCCTCGCCATGGTTCTCCCGGACGAAGGGCTGGTCCGGAGCCACGGGGCACCGTATCGTCGCGGCACGCACAGTGAAACGGGCATGGCCCATCAGAAAGAGACAGTGGGATGATCGTCGGCGATACCATCAAGCGGGCTGGAGAGTGGACCACGGCGGCGGACACGATCACGCTGGACGAATCGGCGCGCCATCGCCGTCGTATGGCGATGGTCAGCGACGATGGCATCGCCTTCCTGCTCGACCTGCCGGAGGCGCTGCTGCTGGTCGAGGGCGACGCCATTCTTCTGGATGACGGCCGGCTGATCGCCGTGAAGGCCAAGCCCGAGGAGCTCTACGAGATCCGCGGCCGCGATGCCCGCCACCTGCTGGCGCTGGCCTGGCAGATCGGCAACCGGCATCTGGCGGCGCAATTGCTGGACGACCGCATCCTGATCCGCCGCGACGCCGTGGTGCGCACCATGCTGGAGGGGCTGGGCGCCGAGATCACCGAAACCGAGGCGGCCTTCGATCCCGAAGGCGGCGCCTACGAGCCGTCGGGCCATCACCATCCGGTCGAGACGGCCCCGCTTTGAGCCGGCTAACCGACGCAGGCCCGGTGTCGAAGGCGGCATCGGTTGCTTCTTCGCATCTGGCCGAACTCCTGACCCTGTTCTCGCCGGCCTTCCCGATCGGCGCCTTCGCCTGGTCGCACGGGCTGGAAACGGCGGTGGCCGAGCGCGTCCTGACGGACGGGGCTTCGGTGGAGGCCTGGGTGCGGGTGCTGCTCGATCGCGGCAGTGGCTGGAACGACGCCGTGCTGCTGGTCGAGGCCTACGCCGCGCATCAGGCAGGGAACGCGGCCCGATTCGCGGCCGTCGCGGAGCTGGCCGAGGCGCTGGCCGGCAGTGCCGAACGCCGCGCCGAAACGCTGGCGCTGGGCGCCGCCTTCGCCGAAGCCTCGCAGCCATGGGCGGCAACCGGCGATGCGGAGCGCACGGAAGGCGCCGATGCCATCGCCTATCCGGTCGCGGTCGGGCGGTTGGCCGCCGAAGCCGGCTTTGGGGTGGACGAGACGCTGCTGGCCTTCGTGCACGGCTTTACCGCGTCGCTGGTGTCGGCGGCGGTGCGGCTGGTGCCGTTGGCCCAGAGCGAGGCGGTTCGGATCCTGCGGCGGCTGGAGCCGGACATCCGCGCCCTGGTTGAGCGGGCGGGCCGCTCGACTCTGGACGATCTCGGCTCGGCGGCGCTAGGGTCGGACATTGCCGCACTGCGGCACGAAACCCTTCCCACGAGGCTTTTCCGCTCATGATGTCCAAGAACGGTCCCCTGCGCGTCGGCATCGGCGGCCCCGTCGGCTCGGGCAAGACGACCCTGGTCGAAAAGCTCTGCAAGGCGGCGCGCGACAGCTGGTCGATCGGCGTCGTCACCAACGACATCTACACCCGCGAGGACGCCGAGGCGCTGGTCCGGCTGCAGGCATTGCCCTCCGACCGGATCATCGGCGTCGAGACCGGCGGCTGTCCCCATACGGCGATCCGGGAGGATGCCTCGATCAACATCGCGGCGATCCGCGATCTCAACGCACGCCATCCCGGCCTCGACCTGGTGCTGGTGGAATCGGGCGGCGACAATCTGGCCGCGACCTTCTCGCCGGACCTCGTGGATCTGTCGATCTACGTCATCTCGGTCTGCCAGGGCGACGACATTCCGCGCAAGGGCGGACCGGCGATCACCCGCTCGGACCTGCTGGTGGTCAACAAGACCGATCTCGCCCCCCATGTCGGGGCCGATCTGGAGCGGATGCGCAGCGATGCCGCGAAGGGCCGCGGCGACGGCCCGACGATCTTCGCCGATCTGTCGCGCGCCAAGGGGATCGGCGATATCCTCGCCTTCCTGTCCGAGCGCGGCGGCATGAGAGCGGTGGAGAGCGCCGCGTGACACGGCTCTGGCTGAAGACGCCGCTGGCGATCCTCGCGGAGGGGGCCGGCGGTGGCATCGTCGTGGAGGACGGCCGCATCGTCGAACTGGTGCCGTCGGGTGGTGAGCCCCGGGCGCCGGTGGACGAGACTTTTGACGCGGCGCGCCATGTCGTTTTGCCGGGTCTCGTCAACACCCATCATCATTTCTACCAGACGCTGACGCGGGCCCATCCGCAGGCGATCGACAAGGAGCTGTTTCCCTGGCTCCAGAGCCTCTACCCGATCTGGGCGCGGCTCGATCCGGACAGTTTCCACCTGTCGGTTCGCCTGGCCCTGACCGAATTGCTGATGTCCGGCTGCACCACGGCGGCCGACCACCATTATCTGTTCCCGAAGGGGCTCGAGGACGCCATCGACATCGAGGCCGAGGAGGCAGCAGCGCTCGGCATCCGGGTGACGCTGACCCGCGGCTCGATGAATCTCAGCCAGAAGGATGGCGGCCTGCCGCCCGATTCGGTGGTGCAGGACGAGGACGAGATCCTCGCCGACAGCGAGCGGCTGATCGGCCGCTGGCACGACCGCAGCGACGGCGCGATGACACAGATCGCGCTGGCGCCGTGCTCGCCCTTCTCCGTGACGAAGAGCCTGATGATGGCGAGCGCCGAGCTTGCCGACAGGCACGATTGCCGGCTGCACACCCATCTTGGCGAGACCGAGGACGAGAACCGCTTCTGCGTCGAGAGCTTCGGCTGCCGTCCGGTCGACTATCTGGAGGACGTCGGCTGGCTCGGGCCGCGCACCTGGCTGGCCCACGGCATCCATTTCACCACCGACGAATGCCGCCGGCTCGGCGCCCACAAGGTCGGCGTCTGCCATTGCCCGGCGTCCAACGCGGTGCTGGCCTCCGGCTTCTGCCCGGTGAACGAACTGCGCGCGGCGGGCTCGCCCGTCGGCCTCGGCGTCGACGGTTCGGCATCGAACGATGCGTCGAACCTGATCGAGGCGGCGCGCCATGCGCTGATGGTGGGCCGGCTGAACTATCGCTCCGCCGAGGCGGTCACCGCCCGCGACGTGCTGGCCATGGGCACGGAAGGCTCGGCGGCCTGTCTCGGCCGGACCGATATCGGCCGCATCGCCGTCGGCATGCAGGCCGATCTCGCCCTGTTCACGCTGGACGAGCTGCGCTTTTCGGGCGCGCACGATCCGATCGCCGCGCTTGTTCTCTGCGGTGCGACCCATGCGGACCGGGTGATGGTCAAGGGCCAGTGGCGGGTCGAGGACGGCATGCCCGTCGGCATTGACATCGGCCAACTGCGGGCCGCGCACGGCGCGGCGGCCTTGCGCTTCGCCTGAGCCGTCCGGGGCCGAGTGGCGGCCCCGGACGCAGATCCTATTCGGTGGCTGCGGCCTCGTCGGGCAGCGCATAGGCGATCACGCTGTCGCCGCGCTTGGTGCCGAGCGAGCCATGTCCGCCCGCCGCGACCAGCACGTACTGCCGCCCGTCGGCGCCCTCGTAGGACATTGGCGTCGACTGGCCGCCGGCCGGCAGCCGGGCGCGCCACAGCTGCTTGCCCGTTGTCACGTCGAAGCCGCGCACGTAATAGTCGAGCGTGCCGGAGATGAAGGCGACGCCGCCGGCGGTGATGACCGGCCCGCCGAGATCCGGCACGCCCATCTCGAAGGGCAGCGGGATCGGCGAGGAATCACGCACCGTGCCGTTCTTGTGCATCCAGACGGTCTCGCCGGTGGCAAGGTCGGAACCCGCGACATAGCCCCAGGGCGGCGACTGGCAGGGCAGGCCGAGCACCGAGGTGAAGGGCGACAGCTCAACCGCGTAGGGCGCGCCGAAATTCTCGTTCAGCGCCGGTAGCGCGCCTTCCGGCTGCGACTTGTTGACGACGAGGTCGCTGTCGTTGTCGCGCGGCACCAGCTTCGAGACGAAGGCCAGATAGGCGGGCGTCGAGAACATCACGTCGCGCACCGGATCGATGGCGACACCGCCCCAGTTGAACACGCCGAAATTGCCCGGATAGACCAGCGAGCCTTCCAGCGACGGCGGCGTGTAGCGACCCTCGTAGCGATAGCCGTGGAAGGCGATGCGGCAGGCGAGCTGATCGAACAGGGTGGCGCCCCACATGTCGGTCTCGCGGATCGCCGGCGGATCGAAGGACAGCGCCGAGACCGGCTGCGTCGGCGCGGTGAAGTCCGGTTCGACGGCACCGCCGGGGACCGGGCTCTCGACCACCGGCAGGGCCGGCTCGCCGGTGCGCCGGTCGAGGACGTAGACCTCGCCCTGCTTGGTCGGCTGGACCAGCACCGGCACGCTCTCGCCCCTGATGGTCAGGTCGAGCAGCGAGGGCTGCGACGGCACGTCGTAATCCCACAGGTCGTGATGGACGGTCTGGAACACCCAGCGCACTTCGCCGGTGGCGATGTCGAGGGCGACGACCGAGGAGGAGAAGCGCTCGACGGCGTCGGAGCGGTTTGCGCCCCACTGGTCCGGGGGCTGGTTGCCGAGCGGCACATAGACCATGCCGAGCGCCTCGTCGGCCGCGGAGATCGACCAGGAATTCGGCGAGTTCGGTGTGTAGGTCTGGCCTTCCGGCAGCGGCGCGGTCTGGTCCGGATTGCCCGAATCCCAGGCCCAGACGAGATCGCCCGTCTCGATGTCGTAGCCGCGGATGACGCCCGAGGCCTCGTTGGTGGAAACGTTGTCGAGGACCGTGCCGCCGACGATGACGATGTCCTGCGTCACGACGACCGGCGAGGTCGAGTAATAGGACCCCGGATTGACGTTCGGCATCTTCCGCCAGAGGTCGATCTGGCCGTCGCCGCCACCGAAGCCGGTGCAGACGGCACCGGTGTCGAGGTTGAGGGCGATCAGCCGGCCGTCGGCGGTCGGCATGAACAGCTTGCCGTCGCAGGCGTCGCTGGTGCGCGCGGCGGTCGCCGCCGCCACCGGCTGGTTGCTGGTGGGCGTCTCGACCGGCGTGGCCGGTGCGGTCGTGGCGTCACCCGCCGCTGCCGGCTGGCCGTCGGTCTGGGGCGCGGCAAGCTGGCCGCTCTGGGCAAGAGCGGTGGCCGTGCCGGTGGGCGCGTCGGAGGCCGGCGACGCCGCATCCGCGGCCGGCGCGGCGGCCGCGTCGGCACCGGCCTGATCGGGCGTGCCCGGTGCCTGATAGGCGAGGCCGCGGCAGGTCAGGTGCTGCAGGGCGAGCTCGCCCTGGATCTGCGGATCGTAGCGCCAGATCTCTTCGCCGGTCGTGGCATCGAGGGCGATGACGTTCTGATGCGGCGTGCACAGATACAGCCGCTCGCCGATCTTCAGCGGGGTGACCTCGAAGGTGGTCTCCACCGGGTCGCCCGGCTGGGTCTCGTCGCCCGTATGGTACTCCCAGGCCACCTGGAGCCGGTCGACATTGTCCGGGGTGATCTGGTCCAGCGGCGCATAGCGCTGGCCGTAATTGGTGCGGCCGTACTGGTGCCACTCGCCGGCCGGCACGCCGAGATCGTTCCACGCCGTCTGGCGCTCCGGCAGACGGCCTTCGACCGAGTGCAGATCGGTGAACCAGGAGATGCCGGCCACGACAAGGGCGATGACGAGGGCGCCGGAAAGCGCCAGACCCGATCCGCGCCGCGCCGACGGCGTGACGACGACGCCGTCCAATGCCTGGGCTACATTGCGGCGGCCAAGGCGCCGGGTGATCCACGGCAGGAGCAGGACGAGGCCGAGGATGAAAATGACGCCGCCGCGGGCCGCCAGCGGCCACCAGTCGAAGCCGACCTCCCAGATCGCCCAGACCAGCGTGCCGACGACGAGCGCGGCGTAGAGCGACAGCGCTTCAGGACGGCGGAACTGCAGGAGCAGCGCGGTCGCCAGCATGACGAGGCCGGCGATCAGATAGTACCAGGAACCGTCCGCGACGATCAGCCAGAGGCCGCCGCCGGTGAGGAACAGGCCGGCCAGGGCCAGGATCGCGATCGTGATGAGGGAGATGATCGAGCCGGGACCGGAGCGCATCGGACGTCCTTTCGCTGTGCAGCATGTCGGATCGACCTATCGCCCTCGGCCAGCAAGTCCAGCCTTTGGCGCCTGCGGCAATGCAAAATGGACGGGCGAGCGGTTGCCGGTGCCTTGCCGGCTCACGCTCGGTCGGTCGGCGCTCCGGTTGCCCCGCCCTTGCCCGCGGCTACTGCTCCGCCAGCACCGAATAGGGTGCCGGGTAGACCTTCTCCTCGAGGTTCGGCTGCTCGCCGCCACGATCGACGACGACGAAATCGCTGGTCTGGGAGAGCGACACCAGCGGGTGGTGCCAGACATTGCGGGCGTAGTTCACGCCCTGGCCGGGGGCGGCGAGGAAGGCCTGGGGCTCGCCGGGCTGGCCGTCCCGATCCGGCGCCACGACGACCAGGAACGGGACCGGTTGCAGGGGCATGAAGGCCTGACTGCCCAGCGGGTGGCGCTCCATCATCCGGATTTCCACCGGGCAGGCGAAGGCCTGGCCGCGAAAGATGGAGATCAGCGGACGGCCGCCCTCGGTCGCGACATCCACATGGGCGAGATCGTGAAAGCGGGTGGTGGTGCCGCCATTGATCGCAAAATGCGCCGCGCCATCGGTCTCGATGACGTCGCCGAAGGGGGCGAAGGCCTCCCGTGTCAGCGGGCGCGCGAGCAGCGTTCGGCCAGTCCCGCTCATGATGCCTTGGTGCCGTAGAGGCGCAGCCGCGACACGCCGCCATCGGGGAAGATGTCGAGACGGACATGGGTCACCGGACCGAGATCGATCAGGTCGTCGAAGGTCCGCTCTTCGTCGGCCGCCAGCCTGGTTTCGTCGAGGAGCAGCGGCCATGCGGCGCTTTCCGCCTCGATGACGTCAGGCGCGGGATCGGCGTCGAGCCGGACGGCGCGCAGGCTGAAGCGGTCGGGGAAATTGCCCTTGAAGTGGCGCGTGTCGATCAGAAGGTTGGAGATGGTGCCTGCGGTGCCGAGCTTGAGGACGCACCAGTCATTGCCGTGTCGGCGGCGGCGGGCGGTCTCCCAGCCATCGGCCATCACCGGCGCGCGGCCCGGCGCCAGCATGTTGGCGGGCGCGCCGTAATGGGCGTCGTTCCATGCGATGGCAGTGCCGCCATTGGTGAGGGCGGCGAGATCCACCACCTCGTCGTCGGCGACCTCTGACCAGTCCTTGGCGATGGTGCCGTAGACCCGCAGGCGCGCAACGCCGCCGTCGGGGTAGATGTGCAGGCGCAGCCAGCGGAACGGGCCGGCAGCGTCGCTGGCGACGATGTTGTGGCTGTCGCCCTTCAGATCCATGCGCGGCACGATGGTCTGCCAGTCGTCCTCGCCCGGCGCGTCCACCGTGTCGGCCGCTTCGAGCGCGGCTTCCGGCGGGAAATTGCCGGTGAAGAAGGCGGTGTCGATGTCGACGGCGGCGATGGTGCCGCGCTGGCCGAGGCGGATGATCGCATGGTCGTGGCCGGGCGTACGCTTGCGGCGCGATTCCCAGCCATCCATCCACTTGCCGTGGTCGTCGAAGCGGTCCGGGAAGAAGACCGGCGCCTCGGGCGCGATCATCCGGCTCTTGTCGGCGAAGAAATCGTCTGTCGCGAAGGTGACCTCGGTGCCGAGCCGCGGATGGGCGAGATCCACATAGCGCTTCAGGAGGTCGTCGGCCTCCGGTGCGGGGTCGGCGGTGATGAAGCGTTCGGAGCTCATGTTGCGTCCTCGAAGATCTGGGCGATGCGCAGGCGGGCGATGCGCTCGACCTGCCGGCATGCGGTGGCGAATTCTGTGGCCTGGTCGTTGTCGACCCGCGCCTCGAAGGCGGCGAGGATGTCGTCCTTGGTCAGCCCCTTCACGGCGATGATGAAGGGAAAGCCGAAGCGTGCGACATAGCGCGTGTTGAGATCGGTAAAGCGGTTAAGCTCCGCCTCGCTCAGCCGGTCGAGGCCGGCGCCGGCCTGTTCGGATTTCGATTGCTCGGTCAGGTCGCCGGCCAGTGCCAGCTTGCCGGCGAGATCGGGATGCGCCTTGAGGATGCCCAGCCGCTCGTCCTTCGAGGCGAGGCGGAAGGTCTGGGTCATTGCGGCGGCAAGGCCTTCGGCCGTGTCGTTGGCGGCGCCGAGACCGCGCGTCAGGGTGCGCTCGGCGATGAAGGGCGAATGCTCGAAGACCGAGCCGAACACGTCCACGAAGGCCGTTTTCGACAGTCGGCTCGGCCGCCAGGGCGCGGCATGGGGAAAGCGCTCGCGCCAGTGGCGGGCTATGTCGATCCGCCGTGCGACCCAGACGTCGGGCTTCGACTGGACATAGTCGAGGAAGCGGGCCAGCGCCGCGGCGCGGCCGGGCCGCCCGACCAGCCGGCAGTGCAGGCCGATATTCAGCATCTTCGCCTGACCGGCCTCGCCCTCCGCATAGAGGACGTCGAAGGCGTCCTTCAGATAGGCGAAGAACTGGTCGCCGGAATTGAACCCCTGCGGGGTGGCGAAGCGCATGTCATTGGTGTCGAGCGTGTAGGGCACGACCAGAAGCGGCCCGGACTCCGTCTCCTGCCAGTAGGGCAGGTCGTCGGCATAGGCGTCGGAGGCGTAGAGGAAGCCGCCCTCTTCGGCGGCCAACTCAAGCGTGTGCTGCGAGGAGCGGCCGGTGTACCAGCCGAGCGGGCGTTCGCCGGTGATCGCCGAATGCAGCGCGATGGCGTCCTGCATGTCCCGGCGCTCGTCCTCGCGGCTATAGTCCTTGTATTCCACCCATTTCAGGCCGTGCGAGGCGATCTCCCAATCGGCCTCCTGCATCGCGGCGACCACGTCCGGGTTGCGCGCGAGCGCGGTGGCCACGCCATAGACCGTGACCGGCATGGCCCGTTCGGTGAACATGCGCCAGAGCCGCCAGAAGCCGGCGCGCGAACCGTATTCGTAGATCGATTCCATGTTCATGTGGCGCATGCCCGGCCAGGGCTGGGCGCCGACGATCTCCGACAGGAACGCCTCCGACGCCGCGTCGCCGTGGAGGACAGAATTTTCGCCGCCCTCCTCGTAATTGACGATGAACTGGACGCAGATCTTGGCGTCGCCACTGCTGCCCGGATTGGGCCATGCCGGGGCGGGGGGCGTGCGGCCGTAGCCGAGAAGGTCGCGCGGGTAGCGGGATGTTGTCATGCAGGCTCCGTCAGTCTGCGCAAGAGATAGCCCGAACCCGGTGGTCTCTGGAAGCGTCGGCGAGAGACGTCGCGAAGGGTCAGCGGCGACCGCCCACCTCGTCGATATGCAGCAGCATGTCGGCGGGGTCCTCGTAGACCCGGAAGGCGCCCGCCCGCTCCAGCTCGTTGGTACCGTAGCCGCCCGACAGCAGCCCGACGCCGAGCGCCCGGCAGCGCTGCGCGGCCAGCATGTCCCAGATCGAATCGCCGACGACGATGGTGGTGTCGGTCGCAACGCCCAGCTTCTCGGCAGCGGCGATGAACAGGTCCGGATCGGGCTTGGCGTATTTGACCAGGTCGCGGGTGATCACCGGCACCTTGTCCGGATCGACGCCGAGCCGGTCGAGATTGTGCCGCGCGGTCTCCATCCGGCCGCTGGTGGCGATCGCCCATTTGACGCCCGCCTCGGTCAGCGCCGCCAGGAGCTCCGCCGCGCCGGGCAGCGGGCGCACCATGTGGGCGTGCCGGCCATAGGCCTCCGCATGGAGCTTGCGCAGGCGCTTCGAGGTCTCCTCGGTGATCTCGCGGTCGGTCTCGCGTAAGAGCTGGTTGGTGAACAGCCCGCCGCTCATGCCGATCTTGCGGTGGATGCGCCAGACCGACAGGGCGATGCCCTCCGAATCGAGCGCCTCCTGCCAGGCGATGACATGCTGGTAGACGCTGTCGACGAGGGTGCCGTCGAGGTCGAAGAGGAAGGCCGGTCCGTCACGCATGTTCTGGCTCCATTGGTGTCGGCCATCCCGGCGGAACGGCTGTCACGGGGGATGTGTGGCGCCAAGGCGCTGCGGCGAGTGGATTATTGTGCAGCGCCCCGCTTTACGGCTCCGCACCGGGCAGTGCAGGATGCTGACCGGATGGTCAAAAAAGCAATGGAACGGCCTCGATGGGCGAAGCAGATCAGGCGCGGCTGACGACGCATGTGCTGGATACGAGTCTCGGTCGTCCCGGCTCCGGCATCGCCGTGGCGCTGACCCGGCTCGGCCCGGACGGCAGCCGCACGCTGGTCGCGAAGGCCGTGACCAATGCCGATGGGCGCTGTGACGCGCCGCTGATGGCGGGCGAGGCCTTCGCGATCGGCGAATACGAACTGGTCTTCGCGGCGGGCGCCTATTTCGACGCCATGGGCATCGACCTGCAGGAGCCGAAATTCCTCGGCGACGTGGTGCTGCGCTTCGGCATCGCCGAACGCACCCATTATCACGTGCCGCTGCTGCTCTCGCCCTTCGGCTATTCGACCTATCGGGGGAGCTGATGACGGCGATCTCCGCCCGGCCGATCCGCTTCGTCCTCAACGGCGAGGAACGCGCCGTCGAGGGCGTCGCGACGACGACGACGCTCTTGGAATATCTGCGCCGCACCGAGCGGTTGACCGGCACCAAGGAAGGCTGCGCCGAGGGCGATTGCGGCGCCTGCACGGTGCTTCTGGCCGAATCCGACGGGGCCGGTGGCCTGCATCGCCGCGCGGTGAATGCCTGCATCCAGTTTCTGCCGGCGATGAACGGCCGCGCCATCGAGACCGTGGAGCATATCGGGCGCGACAGGCCGCATCCGGTGCAGACCGCGATGATCGAGCGTCACGGCAGCCAGTGCGGCTTCTGCACGCCGGGCTTCGTCATGCAGCTTCATGCGGGCTGGCTGACCGGCGCGATTTCCGACCGGGCATCGGTGAAGGATCTGATCGCCGGCAATCTGTGCCGTTGCACCGGCTACGGTCCGATCATCGATGCCGGGCTCGATCTGGCCGCCGAGCCCGTGCCCGACACGCGGGCAGAGGACGCGGTGCTCTCCCGTCGCCTGCGCGTCATCGAGGGCGACGCGGTCTTTGCCTATGAGCAGGATGGCGGGCGCTGGTTCGCGCCGACCAATGTCGACGATCTCGCCGACCTCTATGCCGAGCATCCCGACGCCGTGCTGGTCGCCGGCGCGACCGATGTCGGCCTCTGGGTCACCAAGCAGCATCGTGAGCTGCCGACCCTGATCGACGTCAGCCATGTCCGCGACCTGCGGGTGATCGAGGAAGCCGGCGGCCGGGTCTATTTCGGCGCGGCGGTCACCCATCGCGAAGCCCGCGACATCCTCGCCGACATTCACCCGGATCTCGGCGAGATGCTGCGCCGCTTCGCGGGCTACCAGATCCGCAATGCCGGCACGGTCGGCGGCAATATTGCCAACGGTTCGCCCATCGGCGATCTGCCGCCCTGCCTGATCGCGCTCGGCGCGGTGCTGCATCTGCGCAAGGGCGACGATTTCCGCCAGGTGCCTCTGGAAGACTTCTTCCTCGAATATGGAAGGCAGGACCGCGCCAGGGGCGAATTCGTCATCGCCGTCGAAGTGCCACGGCTCGAGGACGGTCAGCGCTTCTTCGCCCACAAGATCTCCAAGCGGCTGGATTCCGACATTTCGGCGGTCATGGCTGCCTTCCGCCTGACGGTCGAAGGCGAGGGGCCGGGCGCGCGCCTCACCGAGGCGCGGCTGGCCTTTGGTGGCATGGCGGGCGTTCCCAGGCGCGCCGTGGGGGCCGAGGCGGCCCTTGTTGGTCGACCGCTTGGCCCCGACGCCATCGAGGCAGCCGTCGCCGCAATGGCGGAGGATTTCACGCCGCTGACCGACATGCGGGCCTCGGCCGGATACCGGCTGAAGACCGCGCAGAACCTGTTGCGGCGCTTCCTGCTTCAGGAAGGGGGCGCGCCGCGCATCGGCCTGTCCGACGTGCAGCCGGAGTCGGTCGGCGAAACGGTCGGTGCGGCATCATGATCGATGAAACCCGCATCCAGGATCGTGGCGCGGCCGGCGAGCCGGCGCCCGCCGAACTCGGCGAGCAGCCGCCGGGCGAGGCCCGCGCCATCCGGGGCGGCGTCAGCGCGGCGCTCGCCCATGACAGCGGCGCCAAGCACGTCTCCGGCGCCGCCCGCTATATCGACGACGATCCGGAACTGCCGGGCACGCTCCAGATCTTCATCGCCATGTCCGAGCGCGCCCATGCCCGCATCCTGTCGATGGATATCGACGCGGTGCGCGCCGCGCCGGGCGTTGTGGCGGTACTGACGGCAGCCGACATTCCGGGCCAGAACGACTATTCGCCGGTCTTCGGCGACGATCCGATCTTCCCGCCGCTCGAAGCCGAGGGCGCCGTCGTCCAGTATGTCGGCCAGCCGATCTTCGCCGTCGCTGCCGAGACATTGGCCCAGGCGAGGGCGGCGGCGAAATGCGCGACGATCGCCTATGAGGATCTGCCTGCGGCGATCGACCTCGACGCGGCGATCACGATGGCCGACGAGGCCGGCGAGGATCTGCTGCCGCCGCACGAGATGCGACTCGGCGACGCCGAGGCGGTGCTCAAGACGGCCCATCACCGCCTGCGCGGCCGGATCGAGATCGGCGGCCAGGACCATTTCTATCTGGAAGGCCAGATCGCCTCTGCGATCCCGGGCGAGGACGGCGACGTGCTCGTGCGCTCATCGACCCAGCATCCTTCCGAGGTCCAGCACAACGTCGCCAAGATGCTCGGGATTCCCGACCATGCGGTGACCGTCGAGGTGCGGCGCATGGGCGGCGGCTTCGGCGGCAAGGAAAGCCAGCCGGCACTGTTCGCCGCCGTCGCGGCGCTGGTGGCGGTGAAGACCGGCCGGCCGGCCAAATGCCGGCTCGACCGCGATGACGACATGGTCATGACCGGCAAGCGCCACGAGGTGCGGATCGAGTACGATCTCGGCTTCGACGCCGACGGCCGGATCGAGGCCGTCGATTTTGCCCATTTCGTGCGCTGCGGCTATTCCAAGGACCTGTCCGCGGCGATTGCCGACCGGGCGATGTTCCACGCCGACAACGCCTATGCGCTGCCCGCCGCGCGCATCCATTCGCGGCGGCTGAAGACGCATACGGTCTCCAACACGGCGTTTCGCGGCTTCGGCGGTCCGCAGGGCATGGTCGGCATCGAGCGCGCCATGGACCGGATCGCCTTCGCCACCGGTCTCGATCCGCTCGACGTGCGCAAGCGCAATGTCTATCCGGCGCCCGGCAGCGAGGCGGGCCCGGCATCGACGCCCTATCACATGCCGGTCACCGATTCGGTCATCGGCGAGATCCTCGAGGAACTGGAGGCGAGCTGCGCCTATCGCGCCCGGCGCGAAAAGATCGCGGCCTTCAACGCCGCCAATCCGGTGCTGAAGAAGGGCCTTGCCCTGACACCGGTGAAGTTCGGCATCTCCTTCACTACCAGCCATCTCAACCAGGCCGGCGCGCTCGTCCACGTCTACAAGGACGGCTCGGTGACGCTGAACCATGGCGGCACCGAGATGGGGCAGGGGCTGTTCACCAAGGTGGCGCAGGTCGTCGCCGAGGAATTCCAGATCGACATCGACCAGGTGAAGATCACCGGCACCACCACGGGCAAGGTCCCTAACACTTCGGCCACCGCCGCCTCGTCCGGCTCGGACCTCAACGGCATGGCGGCGCAGGCGGCCGCCCGCACCATCAAGGACCGGCTGATCGACTATGCCGTGGAGCGCTATCACGTGCCCCGCGACCAGGTCGTGTTCGAGGCCAGCCGGGTGCGGATCGGCAATGCCGAGAAGCGCTTTTCCGATCTCGTTGGCGAGGCCTATCTGGCCCGCATCTCCCTGTCCTCGACGGGCTTCTACGCCACGCCCGGCATCAGCTACGATCGCGACAATGCCCGCGGCACGCCCTTCTATTACTTCGCTTATGGCGCGGCCTGTTCGGAGGTCGTGATCGATACGCTGACCGGCGAGTACCGGCTCTTGCGCACCGACATTCTCCACGATGTCGGCCGGTCGCTGAATCCGGCCATCGACCGGGGCCAGATCGAGGGCGGCTTCATCCAGGGCATGGGCTGGCTGACCATGGAAGAGCTCTGGTGGGACGACGCCGGACGGCTCAGGACCCATGCGCCCTCGACCTACAAGATCCCGACGGCCAACGACCGGCCGGACGATTTCCGTCTGGCGATCTGGGAGAAGGGCGAGAACCGCTCCGAAACGATCTATCGCTCCAAGGCCGTCGGCGAGCCGCCCTTCATGCTGGCGATCTCGGTGTTCTCGGCCCTGACCGATGCGATCATCGCGGCGGGTGACGGCCGGGCCTTCCCCGATCTCGACGTGCCGGCGACGCCCGAGCGGGTGCTGGCGGCGGTGGACAGCGTCAGGGGCGCCGCATGAGCCTCGCGGCCGCCCTGCGCGCGGCGCTTGCCGCGGGTGATTCCGCCGTTCTCGTCACGGTGACGGAGGTCCGCGGCTCGACCCCGCGCGAAGCCGGCGCGGCAATGCTGGTCACCACCGACGGCATGGCCGGTACGATCGGCGGCGGGCGGCTGGAATTCGAGGCCATCGAACGGGCCCGCATGATGCTGGAGGCCGGCGAGGACACGGCCCGGATGGACGTGCCCCTCGGCCCCGAGATCGGCCAGTGCTGCGGCGGCCGCGTCCAGCTCGACCTTGCCCGCGCCGACGATGTCACGCTGCAGGCCTTGGCGAGGGACGACGAAGCCCGGCGCGCGGCCCAGCCGACCGTGCTGATCTTTGGTGCCGGCCATACCGGGCGCGCGCTGGCGACGGCGCTGGCGCTGCTGCCCTTCTCGGTGCGGCTCGTCGACAGCCGGCCGGAAACGCTGCACGGCCTGCCCGATACCGTCACGACCGTCGCCGCCGCCCTGCCCGAGGCCGAAGTGGACGCCGCACCGCCGGGCGCCGCCTATGTGGTGATGACCCACGAGCACTCGCTGGACTTCCTCATTGCCGGCGCGGCGCTGGCGCGTGGCGATGCCGCCTATGTCGGTATGATCGGCTCGGCGACCAAGCGCGAGCGGCTGCGCCGCGATCTGGAAGCCGCCGGACGTGGCGGCGACATCGATCGGCTGACCTTGCCGATCGGCGGTGCTGCGGTGCGGGACAAGCGGCCCGAAGTGATCGCCGCGCTGACGGCTGCCGAGATGGCGACCTGCCTGCTTTCCAGTCAACAGGAAATAGTGATCGATCGCTTTGCAGCTGCGTCTGCGCGGTGCAATAGTGCGCCAGTCCGATCAACGAGGTGACCCGCTCCGCCATGGCGCCACGGCTGCAGCTTTCCGGTATCACGAAGCGCTTTCCGGGCGTCGTCGCCAACGAGGCGGTGTCGTTTTCCGTGGCGCCCGGAGAGATTCACGCCCTCCTGGGTGAGAACGGCGCCGGCAAGTCGACCCTCGTCAAGATCATCTACGGCGTCCAGAAGGCCGATGAGGGCGAGATCGCCTTCGACGGCCACGCGGTGTCCATCGACTCGCCGCGCGAGGCGCGGGCCCTCGGCATCGGCATGGTATTCCAGCATTTCTCGCTGTTCGAGGCGATGACGGTGCTGGAGAACATCGCGCTGGGCATGGACAATCCGCCGCCGCGCCGCGAACTGGAGGCCGCGGTCCGCGACGTCCTTGAGACCTACAAGCTGACCCTCGACCCGCACCGCTACGTCCACACCCTGTCGGTGGGCGAGCGCCAGCGCATCGAGATCGTGCGGGCGCTGCTGCAGCGCCCGAAGCTGCTGATCATGGACGAGCCCACCTCGGTGCTCACGCCCCAGGAGGTGGAGCAGCTCTTCGACACGCTGCGGCGCCTCGCCTCCGAGGGCTGCTCGATCCTCTACATTTCCCACAAGCTGCACGAGATCAAGGAACTCTGCGAGTCGGCGACCATCCTGCGCGGCGGCAAGGTGGTGGCCACCTGCGATCCGCGTGCGGAATCGGCGCGCTCCATGGCCGAGCTGATGATCGGCGGCAGCCTGAAGGATCTGGCGCCGCGCGAAGGCGAATGCTCCGGCGCCAACCGGCTGGTGGTCGAAGCCCTGTCGATGGCCGGCGAGCCGCCTTTCGGCACCAGCCTTGCCGACGTCTCCTTCGCAGTGCGGGCCGGCGAGATCTTCGGCATCGCCGGCGTCGCGGGCAACGGCCAGAACGAGCTTCTCTCGGCATTGTCGGGCGAACGCGCCGACTATGAGGGCGGGGCGATCACCCTCGACGAGACGCCGATTACCCGCCTCTCTGTGACCGGGCGCCGTGTCGCCGGGCTGGCGACCCTGCCGGAGGAACGCAACGGCCACGCCGCCGTGCCGGGACTCTCACTCGCCGAGAACGCCATCCTGTCGGCGCGCCGGCGCAAGGGGCTGGTGTCGGGCGGCATCATCCGCGCCGGGGCCGCGCGCCGCTTCGCCGCTGCGGTCATCGACGCCTTTTCGGTAAAGGCCACCGGTCCGGCGGCCTCGGCCGCCAGCCTGTCCGGCGGCAATCTGCAGAAATTCGTCATGGGCCGGGAGATCATGCAGGAGCCGGCGGTGCTGGTCGTCTCGCAGCCGACCTGGGGTGTCGATGCCGGCGCGGCCTCCTTCATCCGCCAGGCCATGGTCGATCTGGCTGGCAAGGGCACGGCGATCGTGGTGGTCAGTCAGGACCTCGACGAGCTTCTGGAATTCTGCGACCGCATGGCGGTCATCAACGGGGGACATCTGTCGGATGCGATGGAGGTGAAGGGCATTTCGGTTGAACGGGTCGGGCTGCTGATGGGCGGTGTCCACGGCGAGGCCGATCAGCCGTCGGTCGGTGCGGAGCGGGCCGCCTGATGGCCTTCGTCCTCGAACCGCGGCGCGAGCCGAGCCGGGCCATGATGCTGGCCGCCCCGGTGATCGCAGTCGCCCTTACCCTCGTCGTCGGTGCGCTGCTGTTCACGCTGCTCGGCCACAATGGCGCGTTGGCGGTCTACGAGATCTTCGTGCGGCCGCTGTTCAATCCCTATCGCTGGCAGGATCTGTTGGTGAAGGCCGCGCCGCTGGCGATCATCGCCACGGGGCTTGCCATCGGCTTCCGCGCCAATGTCTGGAACATCGGTGCCGAGGGGCAGTACATTCTCGGCGGCCTCGCCGGCACCGGCATTGCGCTTGCCACGCTCGATCTCGACGGCGGCTGGGTCCTGCCGCTGATGGTCGTCGCCGGCATCCTCGGCGGCATGGCCTGGGCAGCGGTGCCGGCCTTTCTCAAGACGCGGATGAACGTCAACGAGATTCTGTCGAGCCTGATGCTCAACTACGTGGCGATCCAGCTCCTGTATTATCTGATGCGCGGGCCGTGGAAGGACCCGATGGGCTTCAACTTCCCGCAGACGGCGATGTTCTCGGCGGCGCAGACGCTGCCCGTCGCCGTGCCGGGTACGCTGATCCATCTCGGCATCCCGATTGCCGCGGCGCTGGCGCTGACCGCCTGGTTCCTGATCGCCCGCTCGATCACCGGCTTCCAGATCCGCGTCGTCGGTCTCGCCCCGCGCGCGGCGCGCTATGGCGGCTTCCGGCAGTCCTCCACCGTCTGGCTGGCGCTGATGGTCGGCGGCGGCATGGCCGGGCTCGCCGGCATCCTCGAGGCGAGCGGTCCCTTCGGGCAGATGGTCCCGCAATTTCCCACCGGCTACGGCTACACGGCGATCATCGTCGCCTTTCTCGGCCGGCTCAATCCGCTCGGCATTCTGCTTGCCGCGCTGGTGCTGGCCCTGACCTATGTCGGCGGCGAGAGTGCCCAGACGGCGCTCGGCCTGCCGTCGGCGGCCGCTGGCGTCTTCCAGGCGATGATGCTGTTCTTCCTGCTGGCGACGGACATCCTCGTGCGCTACCGGCTGGCGTGGCGCCGGCCGACCGCCGGCCATCCGCTGCCGGCGGCCGGCCAGGGCGCAACCAAGACCCGCGCGGAGGCCGCGACCGCATGACCCTTGCGCTGTTCATCACCATCCTGATGACGGTCGCCGCCGCCGCGACCCCGCTGTTGATTGCGGCGCTCGGCGAACTCGTCGTCGAGAAGTCCGGCGTCCTCAATCTCGGCGTCGAGGGCATGATGCTGATCGGCGCGGTCACCGGCTTTGCGGTTGCGTCGGTCACCGGCGTGCCGGCGGTGGGCGCGATCGCCGCCATGGGCGCAGGCGCGCTCGCGGCGCTGATCTTCGCCGTCCTGACCCTGAGCCTGATGGCCAACCAGGTCGCGACAGGACTGGCGCTGACGATCTTCGGCACCGGCGTCTCGGCGCTGCTCGGCGCACCCTATGTCGGCATCACCACGACGCCGCTCGGTCCGGTCTTCCCGGACGCGCTCGCGGCCGACCCGGTCTGGCGGATCCTCTTCGGCCATTCGCCGCTGGTCTATGCCGGGCTTCTCCTGACGCTCGGCGTGTGGTGGTTTCTCAAGCACAGCCGGCCGGGGCTGATCCTGCGCGCCGTCGGCGAGAGCGACAGCGCCGCCCATTCGATCGGCTATCCGGTGCTGAAGATCCGCTATCTGGCGGTGCTGTTCGGCGGCGCCATGGCCGGTCTCGGCGGCTGCTATTATTCGCTGGTGCTGACGCCGATGTGGGCCGAGCGGCTGACCGCCGGGCGCGGCTGGATCGCCATCGCGCTGGTGGTCTTCGCCTCCTGGCGGCCGGGCCGGGTGCTGGCCGGGGCCTATCTCTTCGGCGCGGTGATCACGCTGGAGCTGCAGGCCAAGGCGGCCGGGCTCAATTTCTTCGCGCCCGAGCTTCTGGCGAGCCTTCCCTATCTGGCGACGGTGCTCGTCCTCGCGATCATTTCCGCCGGCCGGCGCGGGGCCGGTACTGCGGCGCCCGCCTGTCTCGGCCAACCCTTCAGGGCCAGTGCCTGAACCCGTCCACGAACACGAAAAGGAGTCCCAGATGTTCGACACCACCAGACGCCGACTGATGGCCGGAGCCGTCGGGCTCGCCGCCGCCGCATCCTTCGCCCTGCCGGCCTTCGCGCAGGACGGCAAGGACACCGTCAAGGCCGCCTTCGTCTATGTCGGTCCGATCGGCGATTTCGGCTGGACCTACGCCCACGACCAGGGCCGCAAATATCTCGAGGAGAAGCTCGGCGACAAGGTCGAGACCTCCTATGTCGAGAATGTCGCCGAGGGGCCGGACGCCGAGCGCGTCATCCGCCAGCTCGCCCAGGAAGGCAACGACATCATCTTCACGACGTCGTTCGGCTTCATGAACCCGACCATCAAGGTGGCCAAGCAGTTCCCGGACGTGAAGTTCGAGCACGCGACCGGCTACCAGACCGGCTCGGACAACATGGGCCTGTACAATTCGCGCTTCTATCAGGGCCGCGCCGTGCTCGGCACGATCGCCGGCATGATGTCGGAGACGGGCAAGGCCGGCTACATCGCCTCCTTCCCGATCCCCGAGGTGGTGATGGGCATCAACGCCTTCACCCTGGCGGCCCGCAAGGTCAATCCGGAGTTCACCACCCAGGTCGTCTGGGTCTCGTCCTGGTACGATCCGGCCAAGGAAGCCGACGCCGCCAAGGCGCTGCTGAGCCAGGGTGCCGACGTCATCACCCAGCACACCGACTCGCCGGCTCCGCTGCAGGCCGCCGAAGAGGCCGGCGCCATCGCCTTCGGCCAGGCCTGGGACATGACCAGCTTCGCGCCGAACGCCCACATGACCGCGATCGTCGACCAGTGGGGTCCCTATTACGTCAAGCGGGTCGAGGCGCTGCTGGACGGCACCTGGGAAGCCGACAATGTCTGGCTCGGCATGGCTGAGGGCGAGGTCGAGATGGGCCCGTTCAACGACAAGATGCCCGACGACGTGAAGGCCGCCGCCCAGAAGATCGTCGACGAGACCAAGGCCGGCAATTACGAGATCTTCACCGGACCGATCAAGGATCAGGCCGGCGAGGAGCGCGCTGCCGAGGGTGAGGTCATCCCCGACGGCGACCTCCTCAAGATGGATTGGTATGTCGAGGGCGTGCAGAACTGATCACGCCTTGAGTTGCGGAGCGGTCCCGTCGCGGACCGTTCCGGCCAGCCTGTCGGCGGCGGAGCGTCCCTCTGGACCTTTCGCCGCCGTTTTCACGTAAGGGACGTTTCGCCGATGTGGACCTATTTTGCCGAATGGCTGGGCTTCGCCGTGCGTTGGGTGCATGTGATCACCGCCATCGCGTGGATCGGCTCGTCCTTCTATTTCATCGCCCTCGATCTCGGCCTCAGGCGCTCGCGGCAACTGCCGGAGGGCGTCGGCGGCGAGGCCTGGCAGGTGCATGGCGGCGGCTTCTACCATGTGCAGAAATACATGGTCGCGCCGGGCCACATGCCGGAGGACCTGACCTGGTTCAAATGGGAGAGCTACGCCACCTGGCTGTCGGGGGCGGCGCTCCTGTTCCTGGTCTATTACGTCGGGGCCGAGCTCTATCTGATCGACCCGAGCCGCGCCGACCTGCCGGTCTGGGGCGCGACGGCGATCGGTATCGGCGGCCTGGCGCTCGGCTGGCTGGTCTATGACGGGCTCTGCAAGTCGCCGCTGAAGAACAACGACACGGCGCTGCTGGCCGCGCTCTTCGTCTATGTGGTGCTGGCGAGCTATCTCTTCGCGCAGGTGTTTTCCGGTCGCGGCGCCATGCTCCACACCGGCGCGATGATCGCGACGATCATGACCGCCAACGTCTTCCTGACCATCATCCCGAACCAGACCATCGTCGTCGCCGACCTCAAGGCCGGCCGCACGCCGGAGGCGCGGCTCGGCAAGGAGGCCAAGCAGCGCTCGCTGCACAACAACTACCTGACCCTGCCGGTCATTTTCCTGATGCTGTCGAACCACTACCCGCTGGCCTTCGCCACCGAATGGAACTGGGCGATCGCCGGGCTGGTGCTCCTCATCGGTGCAGTGATCCGGCATTTCTTCAACACCATGCATGCGACCGGCCGGCAGCTCTGGTGGTGCTGGGCCGTCGCCGGAGTGCTGTTTGCCGCCGTCATCACCCTGTCCGGTGCGCCCGGCTGGAGCAACGAACCCGCTGCCGCCGCCGAGGAGGACGCCGGCCGCCGCTGGGACGGCGATCCGCAGCTGGCGCTGGCGGCCTCGCCGCATTTCGAGGACGCGCAGGCCATCGTCATGGCGCGCTGCTCCATGTGCCATGCCGACGAACCGCTCTGGCCCGGCATCGGCCACGCGCCCGGCAATGTGCGGCTGGAGACGGCCGACGAGATCATCCACTTCGCGCCGCTGATCGAGCGGCAGGCGGTGCGCAGCCATGCCATGCCGCCCGGCAACGTCACCGGCATTGAGCCGGCCGAGCGCGAGACGCTGGCGGCTTGGATCGCCTCGGGTTCCGGCCTCTACGTGGCGGGAGCCTCGCGGTGAAGCGCCCCGGTGGCGGTACCGCGCTCCGGGCGCGGCTTCTCTGGTTCGACGCCGATCCGGCCGAGGAGGGCGAGGCGCGTGCCGTGCGCTATGTCGCCGACGGCATCGTCGTCGTCGAGAACGGCGTCATCCGCGAAGTGGGCGAGGCGGCGGACATTCTGCGCCGGCTGTCGCCCGACACGACCCTCGTCGACCACCGTCCGCATCTGCTGATGCCGGGCTTCATCGACCCGCATCTGCACATGCCCCAGACCCAGGTCATCGCCTCCTATGGCACCGAGCTGATGGAATGGCTGGCGAAATACACCTTCCCGGAAGAGAGCCGCTACGGCGATCCGGCCGTTGCCGAGGCCGCCTCGCGTTTTCTCTTCGACGAATTGCTGGCCAACGGCACTACCACCGCCGGGGTCTATTGCACCAGCCATCCCGAAAGCGTCGACGCCTTCTTCGCCGAGGCCGGGCGGCGCGGCATGCGCATGGTCGCCGGCAAGGTGATGATGGACCGCAACGCCCCCGCGGCGCTGCTCGACACGGCCGAGACCGGTTACCAGCAGTCCAAGGCACTGATCGAGCGCTGGCATGGCACGGGCCGGCTCGACTACGCCATCACGCCGCGCTTCGCGCCGACCTCGACCGAGGCGCAGCTGGAAGCCTGCGAGACCCTGGCGGGCGAGTATCCCGAGCTGCATATCCAGACGCATCTGTCCGAGAACGCCGCCGAGATCGCCTTCGTGCGCGAAGCATTTGCCTGGTCCAAGGACTATACCGAGGTCTATGAGCGCTACGGCCTCGTGCGGCCGAAGGCGATGTTCGGCCATTGCATCCATCTGTCCGAGCGCGAACGCGGCGCCCTGGCGGCGGGCGGGGCGACGGCGGTGTTCTGCCCGACCTCGAACCTGTTCCTCGGCTCCGGCCTGTTCGATCTCGCCGGCATGCGCGAGGCCGGCATCCTCGCCGGCATCGCGACCGATATCGGCGGCGGCACCAGCTATTCGATGCTGCGGACCGCGTCCGAGGGCTACAAGGTGCTCGCCCTTGCCGGCCAGCGACTGCCGGCCTTCGACGCCTTCCACATGCTGACCGCCGGCAATGCGGCCGCCATGGGTCTCGACAATCGCATCGGCCGGATCGCGCCGGGCATGGAGGCCGATTTCGTCGTTCTCGACAGCCACGCGACCGCCGCCATGCGGCGGCGCATGGAGCGGGTCGAGACGCTGGAGGAAGAGCTCTTCGCGCTGATCGTGCTCGGCGACGACCGGGCGACGGTGGCGACCTACGTCGAGGGACGCCGCGCCTTTGATCGCGGGTCGCCCGCACGCACGCTGCCGCCGCGCGCCGATCCGGCGCCGATGTCCGCAACCGGCAGCCAGGGTGAGGCACCGCAGTGAGTGCATGGTTCGGGGACCGCGCAACCGGCTGAAATTGCTGGCAGCACCATAAAAGTCGCTGCAATGCCGCGACATGACGCCATTGCCGTCTATCTCTTCTCCAGACCATGCCGCCCGGGCGGCGCTGGAGAAGGAACATCGGATGCGACTGGTAAGATACGGCGAGGCCGGCAACGAGAAGCCGGGACTGATCGACGACGATCACGTGCTGCGGGATCTGTCGGAGGATGTCGGCGACATCGCCGGCGAGTTTCTCGGCCGGGCCCAGATGGAGCGGATCCGGGCGATCGACCCCAAGAGCCTCGCCAAGGCCGACCCGTCGCACCGCATCGGATCGCCCGTCGGTCGCGTCGGCAATTTCATTGCGGTCGGGCTCAACTACAGCGACCACGCCAGGGAGACCGGCGCCGACATTCCGAAAGAGCCGATCCTCTTCAACAAGGCGCCTTCCTGCATCGTCGGTCCCCATGACGACGTCGTCGTGCCGCGCGGCTCCGACAAGCTCGACTGGGAAGTCGAGATCGCCATCGTGATCGGGGACGAGGCGAGCTACGTCTCGGAAGCCGATGCGATGGATCACGTCGCCGGCTTCTGCCTCTGCCACGACGTTTCCGAGCGCAGCTTCCAGATCGAGCGCGGCGGCCAGTGGATGAAGGGCAAGAGTGCCCCGACCTTCGGCCCGCTCGGCCCCTGGCTAGTGACGCCCGACACGCTGGGCGACCCGCAGGCCGTCGATCTCTGGCTCGACGTCAATGGCGAGCGCATGCAGACCGGCTCCACCGCGACGATGATCTTCGGGGTCCGCACCCTGGTCTCCTACATCTCGCAGTTCATGCGGCTGATGCCCGGCGACGTCATCACCACCGGCACGCCGCCCGGCGTCGGCATGGGAATGAGCCCACAGCGTTTCCTCAAGCCCGGCGACATCGTCACCCTAGGCGGCACCCATCTGGGAGAACAGCGCCAGACCATCCGCGCCGCCACCGCCTGACCGGACCGTCCCGCCTGCAACGGATGCGGGGCGGGACGGAACATTGCGCCGGCGGGCGGCTTTCTTCTTCGATGGCGGCGATGCCCGGTCGCTTTGCCGTCACCGCGAAAGGAACCGCGGAAGAGGGGATCGATACCGCACCGGGCGCGTTTGTCGACTTCCATGCCGCCCTCCAATGTCGAGGGGACGGTTTTCCGATCTGGGGAAGGATTTTCATGGCCAAGGCAGTCCAGCCCGCGCGCGCATCCCGTACGTCCCGCAAGGCGGCAGAGGCTCCGACCGGCGAGGCGGCCCTCCTGGCGCTCGCGCAGAACCGCGTCGCGATCGAGACGGTCACCCCGGAAATCGATGGCGGGCGTTTTGCGGTGAAGCGGCTGGAAGGCGAACCGTTGGTCGTCGAGGCGGACGTCTTTTCCGATGGCCATGACAAGATCGCCGCCGCCGTCATCTACGGGCCGGCCGATGCCGAGGACTGGGACGAGACCCCGCTGATCTTCGTCGAGAACGATCGCTGGTCGGCCGAGATCGTCTTCGAGAAGCCGGGCCCGTATCGCTTCTCGGTCATTGCCTGGCGCGATCTGCACGCGACGTGGCGCGACGAGGCGAAGAAGAAGCGCGATGCTGGCAAGCTGACCGATCTGGAACTGACCGAGGGGCGCGAACTGGTTCGCGCCGCCCGCGAATCCGGCCGGGGCACCGGGGCGCAGCAGGACGGGATTTCGCGGCTGCACGAGAAGCTGGAAGCGTTGCAGGCCAAGGGCGACGCCGACGGCCAGTATCATCTGCTGCAGGACCCCGAGACGATCGCCCTGCTGTCCGTCGCCGGCCAGCGCACCAACCTCTCCCGCTATCCGGGCAACGTCCCGGTCTGGGTGGATCGCACGGCGGCGGGCTTTTCCGCCTGGTACGAGCTGTTCCCGCGCTCCCAGTCCGGCGATGTCGACCGCCACGGGACCTTCGACGACGTCATCGACCGGCTGCCCGACATCCAGGAAATGGGCTTCGACGTCCTCTATTTCCCGCCGATCCATCCCATCGGCACCGCCAACCGCAAGGGGCGCAACACCACCCTGACGCCCAGCCCCACCGATCCCGGCAGCCCCTATGCCATCGGTTCGCCCGAGGGCGGCCACGACGCCATCCACCCGGAGCTCGGCAATTTCGATGATTTCGCCCGGCTGGTCTCGCGGGCGCGCGACCACGGGCTGGAGGTCGCCATCGACTTTGCCATCCAGTGCTCGCCCGACCATCCGTGGATCCGGGAGCATCCGGAATGGTTCGACTGGCGGCCGGACGGCACCATCAAATACGCCGAGAACCCGCCGAAGAAATACGAGGACATCGTCAACGTCCATTTCTACCGCGGCGCGCTGCCGTCGATCTGGTACGCCCTGCGCGACATCGTGCTGTTCTGGCTGGACAAGGGCGTGCGGATCTTCCGCGTCGACAATCCGCACACCAAGCCGTTTCCCTTCTGGGAGTGGATGATCGCCGAGGTGCGCCGTGTCGATCCCGGCGCGATCTTCCTCGCCGAGGCCTTCACCCGGCCGAAGGTGATGAAGCGGCTTGCCAAGGTCGGCTACAACCAGTCCTATTCCTACTTCACCTGGCGCAACACCAAGGCGGAGCTGGCCGAATATCTGACCGAACTGACGCAGGAAGAATGTGCCGAGTACATGCGGCCGAATTTCTTCGTCAACACGCCGGACATCAACCCGGTCTATCTGCAGGTCAGCGGTCGCCCCGGCTTCCAGACCCGGCTGGCGCTGGCGGCTTCGCTGGGCGGCAATTACGGCGTCTATTCCGGCTTCGAGCTGTGCGAATTCCTGCCCGTGCCGGGCAAGGAAGAATATCTCAACTCCGAGAAATACGAGATCCGCGCCTTCGACTGGAAGGCCGAGGGCAACATCCGCGAGGACATCGCCTTCTTCAACCGGATCCGCCGCGAGGAGCCGGCGCTGCAGGATTTCCGCAGGCTCGCCTTCTACAATTTCTGGAACGACCAGGTCCTCTATTACGGCAAGCGGACGGAGGATCGCTCCTCGTTCCTGCTGTTCCTCGTCAATCTCGATCCGCATTCGGCGCAGGGCGGTCATTTCGAGGTGCCGATGTGGGAGCTCGGACTGCCCGACGACGGCACGGTCCGGGTCACCGACATGGTCGACGGACGCGAGTTCGCCTGGCACGGCAAGATTCAGCACTGGTGGCTGAATCCGCAGGAACGGCCTTACGCGGTCTTCAAGATCTCACGCTGACACCAATCTTCGGGAAGCAGCCTCTCCATGAACGAACAAGCCTCCGTCCAGCCGACCGATCACGCCACCGGACCCGATCCGGATGCCGCGGACTGGTACAAGGACGCGATCATCTACCAGCTCCACGTGAAGACCTATCTCGATTCCAACGGGGACGGGATCGGCGACTTCGCGGGGCTTCTGGAGAAGCTGGACTACATCCAGGCGCTGGGCGTGACGGCGATCTGGCTGCTGCCGTTCTATCCTTCGCCGCTGCGCGACGACGGCTACGACATCTCCGACTATCGCTCGGTCAATCCGTCCTACGGCAATATCGAGGACGTGGAGCGGCTGATCGCCGAGGCCCATCACCGCGGCATGCGGGTGATCACCGAGCTGGTCATCAACCACACCTCCGACCAGCATCCCTGGTTCCAGGCCGCCCGCAACGCGCCCAAGGGCTCGCCCGAGCGAGACTTCTATGTCTGGGCCGACGACGACAAGGGCTATGATCTCACCCGGATCATCTTCACCGACACCGAGACCTCGAACTGGACCTGGGACCCGGTCGCCAAGCAGTATTTCTGGCACCGCTTCTTCTCGCACCAGCCGGACCTGAACTTCGACAATCCGAAGGTTCTGGAGGAAGTGCTGTCGGTCATGCATTTCTGGCTGGACAAGGGCGTCGACGGGCTGCGTCTCGACGCGATCCCCTATCTGGTGGAGCGGGAAGGGACCAACAACGAGAACCTGCCGGAGACCCACGACGTCCTGAAGGCGATCCGCGCCAATCTGGACAAGCACTATCCCGACCGCATGCTTCTGGCCGAGGCCAATCAGTGGCCGGAGGACACCCGTCCCTATTTCGGCGACGGCGACGAGTGCCACATGGCGTTCCACTTCCCGCTCATGCCGCGCATGTACATGGCCGTGGCGCAGGAGGACCGGCACCCGATCACCGACATCATGCGGCAGACGCCGGAGATCCCGGCCAACTGCCAGTGGGCGATCTTCCTGCGCAACCATGACGAGCTGACGCTGGAAATGGTGACCGAGGAGGAGCGCGACTATCTCTGGTCGACCTATGCGGCCGACACCCGCGCCCGGATCAATCTCGGCATCCGCCGCCGCCTCGCCCCGCTGATGGGCAACGACCGCCGCAAGGTCGAGCTTCTCAACGCGCTGCTGATGTCGATGCCCGGCACGCCGACCGTCTATTACGGCGACGAGATCGGCATGGGCGACAATTACTATCTCGGCGACCGCGACGGCGTGCGCACGCCCATGCAGTGGTCGGCCGACCGCAATGGCGGGTTCTCCCGCTCCGATCCGCAGCGGCTCTACCTGCCGGTGATCCAGGACCCGGTCTATGGCTACCAGGCCGTCAACGTCGAGGCGCAGTCGAACAATCCGGCCTCGCAGCTCAACTGGATGCGGCGCCTGATCCAGGTCCGCCGCACCAAGGAGGCTTTCGGCCGCGGCACGGTGAAGTTCCTCTATCCGTCGAACCGCAAGATTCTCGCCTATCTGCGCGAATATGGCGACGAGCGCATCCTGTGCGTCGCCAATCTCTCGTCCTCGGCGCAGGCGGTTGAGCTGGAACTCGCCGATTTCGCCGGCGCCATGCCGGTGGAGATGCTCGGCCTGTCCACCTTCCCGCAGATTGGCACCGGCACCTACATGCTGACCCTGCCGGCCTTCGGCTTCTTCTGGTTCGACCTCGCCGCGACGGCGACGAGGGCGCCCGAGCCGACGCCGCTGCCCGCCTTCTCGACCCTCGTCGTCTCCGGCGACCTGAAGGGCACGATCAATGCGCGCAATCAGCATGAACTGGAATCGGTGCTGCCGGAATTCGTCGGCGGCCAGCGCTGGTTCGCCGCCAAGGCGGAAGGGCAGCGCAGCGTCTCGCTGGAAGTGCTTGGGCCGCCGACGCCGAACTCCCGCCGCCATCTCTTCAACGAGATCGTCGTCGAGGCGGAGGACGGCCAGCACCGCTACTTCATGCCGCTCAGCGCCAAATGGGGCGAAGAGAATCTGAGCTCGCAAGCGCCGCTGCTGCCTTACACCCTGACCAAGATCCGGCAGGGTCCGCGCATCGGTGCCGTCGTCGACGGCACGCGGGACCCGGATCTCGCCAAGCTCGTCGTCTCGCTGATCGCGGCCGGTGTCGATATCGATCTCGGCGGTGCGTCCCTGCACGTTGCCGCGTCGGAGACCGAACGCGACGGGCTGGCCAGGGCGTTGCTCGTCGAGCCGGAACAGATCCATGCGATCGCCGGCGAGCAGTCCAACACCTCCGTCCTTGTCGGTGACGAGGCGATCCTGAAGTTCTATCGCCGCCTGCGCGACGGCGTGCAGCCGGAACTCGAGATCACGCGCTTCCTCACCGAGAAGACCAATTTCGAGGCCGCGCCCGCGCTGCTCGGCTCGATCGAACTGGTGCGCGAGGACGGCAGCCGCACGGCGATCGCGGCCCTGTTCGAACAGGTCCGCAACCAGGGCGACGCCTGGACGGTCGTGACCGATGCGCTGGCGCGCTATCTGCGCGACCACGCCTATTCCAACGAGCCGGCCACGGAAGACGGTGCCGAGATCGCGCCGATGAGCGATCTTAAGCTCGCCATCCAGATCGATGTCGGCGATGTGCTGGGCACGCGGACCGGCGAGATGCACGCGGCGCTGGCGACGGTCACCGGCGATCCGGCCTTCGATCCGGAGCCGATAGACACGGCGTCGCTGGCGGAGATGCTGGCCGAAGCCAAGCGCGAGGCGACGGATGCGCTGACCGTGCTGCGCCGCATGCGCGACAATGCCGGCGACGGCATCGGTCTGGACGTCGATCGCCTGCTCGGGGCCGAGAAGGACATCCTGACCTGGTTCGACGGCTTCATGAAGCTGACGGTCAATTCGCACCGGACCCGGATCCACGGCGACTACCATCTGGGCCAGGTTCTGGTCGCCAAGAACGACGTGGCGATCCTCGATTTCGAGGGCGAGCCGGGCCGCGATCTGGAAGAGCGGCGGCGCAAATCCTCGCCGCTGCGGGACGTGGCCGGCATGATCCGTTCCTTCGACTACGCCGCCTTCTCCGCTCGCGACAAGGCGGGCCCCGCCGACGAGGGCACCGTCGAGCGGCTGCGCGAAATGGCCGAGAGCTGGCGCGACGAGGTCACCGAGACCTTCCTTGCGCGCTGGAGCGAGGCCTCCGGCATGTCGCTTGCCGACCCGGCGACCGGGCAGTTGCTGGATCTCTTCGTGCTCCAGAAGGCTTTCTATGAACTGCGCTACGAAGCGACGATGCGTCCCGCATGGCTGTCGATCCCGCTGCGGGGAATCGTGGCGCTCCTCGAGAAACGACAGGTTTTGAAATGACGCTGACGAGTTCCTCATCGCGCGGAGCGGCCGCTTCGACCGATCATCGCGCCGACGCGCATCAGATCGATGCCATCGGCCGCGGCATCCACGGCGATCCCTTCGGCGTGCTCGGACCGCGCAAGGCCGACGGCGGCACCATCGTGCGCGTCTTCCGGCCGGGTGCCGAGACGGCCGCGGTCGTGGACACGGCGGGCAAGCTCCTGGGCGAGCTGGAAGCGGGCGGTGCCGACGGCTTCCATTCGGGCTACGTGTCCGGCCTGAAACCGGACGACGCCTATCGCCTGCAGTTCACCCATGGCGGCGAACGCTGGCAGGAAGAGGACACCTATCGCTTCGGCACGGTGCTGGGCGAGCAGGACGTCTATCTCCTGGCGGAAGGCAATCACTACCGCCTCTATGAGAAGCTCGGCGCCCATCCGACAATCATGGACGGCGTCGAGGGCACGGCCTTCGCGGTGCTGGCGCCGGCCGCCCGGCGCGTGTCCGTGGTCGGCAATTTCAATTCCTGGGATGGCCGCCGCCATGTCATGCGCAAGCGCCATGAGTGCGGCGTGTGGGAATTGTTCATCCCCGCCGTCGGCCGCGGCGAGGTCTACAAATACGAGATCATTGGCGCCGACGGAAACCTTCTGCCGCTGAAGACCGATCCGGTCGGCTTCCTGCAGGAGATGGCGCCGTCGACCGGCTCCATCGTCGATGGCCTCGTCGAGCACGAATGGAAGGACGACGAGTTCCAGGCCCATGCGGCCGACTGGCAGGATCGCGAGAAGCCGATCTCGATCTACGAGGTGCATCTGGGGTCCTGGCGGCGGGGTCCCGACAACGCCTATCTCGACTATGACGAACTGGCTGCCGAGCTGGTGCCCTATGTGCGCGACATGGGCTTCACCCATGTCGAGTTGCTGCCGGTCTCCGAGCATCCCTTCTACGGGTCCTGGGGCTACCAGCCGATCGGCCTCTACGCGCCGACCTCGCGCTTCGGATCGCCCGCGGGCTTCGCACGCCTCGTCGATGCGCTGCATCAGGCCGGCATCGGGGTGCTCCTCGACTGGGTTCCGGGCCATTTCCCGACCGACACCCACGGTCTCGGCCAGTTCGACGGCACCGCGCTCTACGAGCATCCCGATCCGCGCCGCGGCTTCCACAAGGACTGGAACACGCTGATCTACGATTACGGCCGGCCGGAAGTGGAGAACTTCCTGGTCGCCAACGGTCTCTACTGGCTCGACCGCTTCCACATCGACGGCCTGCGCGTCGATGCGGTCGCCTCGATGCTGTATCTCGACTATTCGCGGGAGCACGGCGAATGGGAGCCCAACATCCATGGCGGGCGCGAGAATCTCGAGGCCATGGCGTTCCTCAAGGACACCAACGAGCGGGTCGGCGAGTACTACCCCAAGGCGACGACCCACGCCGAGGAATCGACCGCCTTCCCGGACGTGTCACGCCCGACCTTCGCTGGCGGCCTCGGCTTCCACTTCAAGTGGAACATGGGCTGGATGCACGACACCCTGCATTACATGCAGGAAGACCCGATCAACCGGCGCTACCACCACCACCACATGACCTTCGGCATGGTCTACGCCTATTCGGAGAACTTCGTCCTGCCGCTCAGCCATGACGAGGTGGTCTACGGAAAGGGCTCGCTGCTCGGCAAGATGCCGGGTGACGAGTGGCAGAAATTCGCCAATCTGCGGGCCTATTTCGGCTTCATGTGGACCCATCCCGGCAAGAAGCTGATCTTCATGGGCGGCGAGTTCGGCCAGGTCGGCGAGTGGAACCACGACCGCTCCCTCGACTGGCATCTCCTGGAGCAGCCCGGTCACGAGGGCATGCGGCGCCTCGTGCGCGATCTCAACACCATGTATCGCGAGATCCCGGCGCTCTACGAACTCGACTGCGATCCGGCCGGCTTCGAATGGGTCGACACGTCGAATGTCGAGCAGAGCGTCATCGCCTTCATGCGCAAGGACCGCGCCGGCAACCCGGTGCTGATCGTGTCGAACTTCACGCCGGTGCCGCGCCATGAATACCGCATCGGCGTGCCGCTGCCCGGCCGCTGGGTCGAGCGCCTGAACACCGATTCGGAGATCTATGGTGGCTCCAATGTCGGCAATATGGGCGGCAAGGACGCCGAAGAGGTGTCGGTGCACGGCCGGCCCTACTCGATCCCCCTGTCGCTGCCGCCGCTCGGCACCATCGTCCTGGTGCAGGAAGGCTGAGCCGCCGGAAGGCTGGACGGCGGCCCACTTGCCGCCGTCCCGTCGCGGACGCTGCTGACATGAGGGCGGCGACCGCGTAGAACCGAATGCGTGACGGGGGCGCCTGCCGGAAACGGCGGGCTGAGATGCACCCTTCGAACCTGACCCGGATAATGCCGGCGGAGGGAGTCGCGGCGGGGTCTCTCACATGCTCCGTCGGGCTCGTCGTCGGCCAGGAGCCGACCGCGATGCCAAGCCAGTCCACCATCCGCAACGTTCTCTCGATCGCCGGCTCGGACCCCTCCGGCGGGGCCGGCATCCAGGCCGATCTGAAGACCTTCGCGGCGAACGGCGTCTACGGCATGGCCGTCATCACCGCGCTGACCGCCCAGAACACCCGGGGCGTCAGCGGCGTCGAGCTGGTCTCGCCCGATTTCGTCACCCGCCAGATCGATGCGGTCTTTGCCGATATCCGCGTCGATGCGGTGAAGATCGGCATGATCGCCACAGCCGACATCGCCCATGCCGTCGCGGATGCGCTGAAACGACACAAGGCGCGGAACGTCGTTCTCGACCCGGTCATGGTCGCCAAGGGCGGCGACCGCCTGCTGGCCGAGGAGGCCGTGGCGGCGTTACGCAGCGAACTCGTGCCCCTTGCCGACATGATCACGCCGAACCTGCCGGAGGCGGCCGTGCTGCTGGATGCGGCGGAAGCCACCGACCGGGACGAAATGGAGGCGACCGCGACCCGCCTGCAGGCGCTGGGCTGCGGCTCGGCGCTGTTGAAGGGCGGCCATCTGAGCGGCGACGACAGCCCGGACCTCCTGGTGACGGCAACGCAGCGCGAATGGTTCGAGGGCGCACGTGTTCAAACCCGCAACACCCACGGCACCGGCTGCACCCTGTCCTCGGCGCTGGCGGCGCAGCTCGCGCTGACCGGCGACGCGTTCGCGGCGGTGAGGATCGCCAAGGCCTATGTCGCGGGTGCCATCGGCGCGGCGGACCGGCTGGACGTCGGATCGGGGCACGGTCCGACGCACCATTTCCACGGTCACTGGTAGCTAGGCGCTCGGCTCAGGAGACCTGCAGCAGGGTGTCGTCCGCGGGCGGTCCATCCTCCGGGACGTCCACCGCGACGGCCTCGACGCGGTCGCGGCCCATGGATTTTGCCCGGTAGAGCGCCTGGTCGGCGGCCGTCAGCAGGCCGTTCAGGTCGCGGTTTGCCTCATTGGTGGCCACGCCGGCACTGACGGTGGCCGCGATGGACCGACCGCCAACCGTGCGGGCCTGGTTGGCAAATCCGCGCACGATCGCCCTGGCGATGACCGCCGGCTCGTGCTTGTCGCGGCGCCGGACGAGGGCGGCGAACTCCTCGCCTCCAAGCCGGGCGAAGACGTCGGTCGGACGCAGATGGTCGGCGGTGCTGTCGACGAAGAGCTTGATGACCTCGTCGCCGCAGCCATGCCCGTGATCGTCGTTGATCTTCTTGAAGCGGTCGAGATCAAACAGGAGGAGGGCGACGTCGCCGGCATCGGCGTCGTTGAGAAGCGCGGTCGCCTTGGTCGTGAAGGCTCGGCGGTTGTCGATGCCGGTCAGGAAGTCGGTTTCCGACAGGCGGCGCAGGGACTGCTCATGCCGCCCGCGCACCATGGCAATGACGAGATAGGTGCTGACGCCGATCATCAGGATGGCCTGGGTCATCACCAGCGTGAACAGGAAGCCGGTCATCAATTGCTGGTCAGCTATGGCGGCTGGCAGCCCAACCAGCACCACGCGCAGGGCGCAGAACAGACCATGCGCACCGAAGGCCGCGCAGAGGATCAGCGCCGGCCCGCTGCGGGCCGTCGGGTTGAGCAGGGTCAGCGCGATGGCCAGCGAATAGAAGGCGGCGATGGTCGAGATCACGGCGACCCGGGCCTCGACGCTCTCTGCCGCCGGGGACAGCCCGTAGAACAGCAGCCAGACGACCGGCCCGGCATACCACCAGAGGCTGGTTTTCACATCGCAGAACCGGGCGAAGCCGACATAGAGCAGCGCGTAGCCTGCGAGCAGCAGCGCATTGGCCCCGCCGATGGCCACCGCATAGAATTCGAACACCCGCAGCGGCGCCGTAGCCGCAGCCAGCGCGATCAGACCCATGCCGGCGCTCCAGTACAGCAACGCCGTCTCGCGCAGATTCCGCCATTCGACCAGATGGCAGAGGCTGGCGCTGAGACAGAGCGCGCTCAGGACAAGGAGCATCGTGGGGGTATGGATCTGCATGTGCCCGGGAAAAACGAAGATGACGTAGGGATACTAGCGCGAAAGATGTCGACGCTTCGTTACGACTTGCAACGATGAGTCCGCAATGAGCCTCAGTCGCTCGCGGCGGTGGCGTCTTCCAGCGGGACCACGTCGACAGCATGCGAGGTCTGCTGGTGGCCCGCGGTCACGACGACACCCGCGACCGGGGCGACATCGTCATAGTCGCGGCCCATCGCCACGATGATGTGGCCCCGTTCCACCGCGACGCCGTTGGTCGGGTCGAACCCGACCCAGCCGGCATCCGGGCCGAGCCACGCGGCGGCCCAGGCATGCATGGAATCGGCGCCTTCGAGGCGCGGCTGCCCCGGCGGCGGCTCGGTGCGCAGGAAGCCGCTGACATAGGCCGCGGGAATGCCGGCGCCGCGCAGGCCCGCCACCATCACATGCGCAAAGTCCTGGCAGACCCCGCGGCGGCGCGCAAAGGCTTCGGCGACGCCGGTGCGCACGTCCGTCGCGCCGGGCTCGTAGGCGAAGTCGTCCTGGATGCGCCGCGCCAGCGCGAGCACGCCCGGGCCCGCCTGCGGCGCTTCGTCGAGGCTCGAAGCGGCATAGGCGGTGATGTCGCTGGCCGGCACGATGCGGCGACTGCGGCCGAGAAAATGGATCGGCGACAGCGCATCGCTGCCGCGCCAGGTGATCGCGGCATCGGAGATGGCATCGGCCGTCGGCGTTGCCGCCAGATCCACCGGTGCGCGGTCGACCCGCACGCGGGCACGCATATCGACAGCCAGTTCGCCATGCGGTCGGCGGAACGCCAAGTCCTCGACCGGATTGCCGAAGAAATCGTGCTCGTGATGATGCTCGTCGGGATCGGGGGAAACGACGACCGTCGAGGTGAGGACGCGCTGGCCGCTGTCGTTGCGGGGCCGCACATAAAGGAGATGGCGGGCATCGGCGACGGCGGAGGGATAGGCGCAGCCGATCTGCAGGCGAATCTCGTAGATCATTCCGGGCCGCCCCCGTCGGTCGGGGCCGCCGGGCCGGCCATCAGATAGCGGCGTCCGATGAGGTCCGACAAAAGGCCGAGATCGCCGGCGACACGTTCGAGGAAGGCGGTGTCCACTTCCGCCGCCTCGGCGGTTTCCAGCCGAACCCTGAGGCGCGCCACCCGGCGAAACAGCATGTCCGGCGTCTCGCCCGACTTCACGCCCGGCAGTTCCACCAGCCGCGCCTCCAGATCGTTGACCTGGAAGGCAAGCGACCGCGGATTGAGGGGATCGAGAAGCGTGAGGTCGACCACCGTCTCCTGCGACAGGTCCACCGAATAGCGGCGGCGATAGGTGACGCGGCTGTCGGTGAATTCAAGGAGGGCTTCCAGTGCACCCTCCGGCGGCGCGTCCCGCATCAGCGTCGCCGCGATCAGCGCCGACATCTGGCCGCGCTCGATCCGCCGGCCGCATTGCATGAAGCGCCAGCCGGTGAACTGGTACATGTTCTCGCGCACGAGGCCCGTGAAGCCCGACAGCCGCGTCAGGATCTGGCTGGTTAGCGCCACGATGTCCCGGTCATCGTCGGCGATGGCCTGTTCGATCAGCTCGACGATCTCGTTCAGGCTGCGCCAGCCATCGGGCGAAAAGCGGTCGCGGATGCGCGAGGCGGTGCTGGCGGCCTGGCGGGCCAGCATCAGGAGGCCCGTTGCCGGGTCCGCTGGCGGGATCGAGACGCCGAGCCCGGACAGAAGCGTCGCGACACTGGTCTCCACCTCGGCCAGCCGCTGGCCTTCGCCGGCGCGCGCCGCGTAGAGCCGCAGAAGCCGGGTGGCGACCTCGCAGCGCTCGGCATAGCGGCCGAGCCAGTAGAGATTGTCGGCGGCCCTTGCCGGCAGCGCCCCCGGCAGCCGCCGCAGGAACCGGTCGCCCGAGCCGAGCAGCGTGACCGGGCTTGCCGGCGTCTCGGAGGAAATCCAGACGTCGGTGGAACGGCCACCCTTCTGCATGGAGACGACACGAGCGTCGCGGGAATCGGCGATGCGGGCAAAGCCGCCCGGCATGACGTGCCAGCCATCCTCGTCGCGGGCGAGAAAGACCCGCAGGGTCACCGGTCGTGGTTCCAGCACACCATCGACAAAGGCGGGCGCGGTGGACAGGCGGGCGATCTCCTGGCCGACCAGCCGGAACCCCTCTGCGACGAGGCGCGATCCGCTGTCGCCGGTGTCGAAGGCCGGCCCGGCATCGCCGGTCGCGGCGGAGGGCGGGAATGCGTCGGCCAGTTGCAGCCGGTCGCGATGGGCCGCCACATGGGCCCGCTCCGCCTCCTGGCCGCACCACCACGTCGCCACCGTCGGGAGCGCCAGCCGGCGGCCGATCAGCGCCTCGGCCAGCGGTTCCTGAAACGCCATCAAGGCGCGGCTTTCCAGAATGCCCGAGCCCGGCGCGTTGACCATCGCCAGCGTCCCGGCGCGGACGGCGCGCAGCAGGCCGGGCGTGCCGATCCGTGAGCCGGCGAACAGCTCGAGCGGGTCGCAGAAATCGGCGTCGAGCCGGCGCCACAGGACGCGGATGGCGCGGGTGCCGTCGACGGTACGCACGTCGACGCGGTCGCCATGCACAACGAGGTCGCCGCCCTCCAGCAGCAGAAGACCGAGATAGCGGGCGAGATAGGCCTGTTCGTAATAGGTGTCGTTGTGGGGCCCCGGCGTCAGGAGACCGATGCGCGAGGCGTCGGGGCCGGCCAGCCTGTAGAGGCTGTCGCGGAAACGCTGGAAGAAGCCGGCCAGCCGCTCGACATTCATGTCGCGGGTGAGTTCGGGGAAGGCCTTAGCCGTGGCGACGCGGTTTTCCAGCGCGAAGCCGGCGCCGGACGGGGCCTGGGTGCGGTCGCCCAGCACCCACCAACGCCCGTCGGGACCGCGGCCGAGATCCATGGCGATGAAGCGGATCAGCGGCTCGCCGGAGAGTCCCTGGTCGGCGACGGGCCGCAGGAATTCCGGGTTCTGGCCGAGGATCGGGCCGGGCAGGGTGCCCTCGGTGATCAGCCGGCGCTTGCCGTAGAGGTCGGCCAGCAGCCGTTCCAGGAAGTCGGCACGCTCGACGAGGCCGTCCGACAGGCTCTGCCACTCCGCCGGATCGAGCACCAGCGGCGGCTGCGACAGCGGCCAGTCGCGCTCCACCTCGCTGGCGTCGCCATAGACCCGGTGGAAGACACCGGCTTCGCTGAGATATTGCCGGGCGCTGCGGAACCGCGCGTCGCGCTCGCCGTCCGCCATGCTCCCCAGGGCATCGATCAGCGGCCGGTAATGCGGGCGCACCGAGCCGTCCCGCGCCAGCATCTCGTCATGGCCGGTGCCGACAAGGGCGGCGTAGCGAGCGAGAACGGACGCGGGATCACGGAACTGCATGCTTTTTCGTAAAACTCCTGACCAGATGGGCTATAGCCGCATTCGCTCTCTGGACCTAGCAAGAGATTGGACACCATGCGCGCACACCTCGCCAGCCTGCTGCGCTCGCGCCGCTGGGAATACTTCATCATCACCGTCATCGTGATCAACGCGATCACGCTCGGCCTCGAGACCGATCCCTGGATGATGGCGACCTTCGGCTCGCTGCTGGTGGCGCTCGACCAGACGATCGTCGTCGTCTTCGTGATCGAAATTTGCCTGCGCATCTACGCCTTCGGGTGGCGGTTCTTCCGCGATCCCTGGAGCCTGTTCGACTTCGCCATTGTCGCGATCGCGCTGATGCCGGCGACCGGGCCGCTGACGGTGCTGCGCGCCCTGCGCATCCTGCGGGTGATGCGACTGATCTCGGTGGTGCCCTCGCTGCGCCGGGTCATCGGCGGGCTGATCGCGGCACTGCCCGGCATGGGCTCGATCGTCGTCCTCCTGCTTCTGGTCTTCTACGTCTTCTCGGTGATGGCGACCAAGCTCTACGGCGCAACCTTCCCCGAATGGTTCGGCAGCATCGGCGCGTCGATCTACACGCTGTTCCAGGTGATGACGCTGGAGAGCTGGTCGATGGGCATCGTGCGGCCGGTGATGGAAGCGCACCCCCATGCCTGGCTGTTCTTCGTGCCGTTCATCCTGTCGACGACCTATGCCGTCCTGAACCTGTTCATCGGTGTCATCGTCTCGGCCATGCAGGAGGAGCATCAGGCCGTCGTCGAGGCCGAGCAGGAGCAGGTGCACGACGAGAACATGCAGGTGCTTGCCGAGTTGCGGGCCCTGCGCAGCGAGCTCGCGGAGATCAAGACCCGGCTCGCCTGAGGCGGGGGACCGATACCGCAGGCCCGCCCGAGGTGGTTGGGCGGGCCTGCGGTTTCCTTGTGATCGCGGCCTAGGCGAGGCCGGCGGGGCGCCGCAGATCGAGGGTCGTCGGGAAGGTCGCGTTGGGCCGCTCGCCGACCGGCTCGTAGCTGCCGGGCGTGTGGCCGATTTCCTCGAAGCGGGCGAGACGCCGGGCCTCGGCCTCGTAGGAATTGACCGGGAACGTATCGTAGTTGCGACCGCCCGGATGGGCGACGTGATAGACGCAGCCGCCCAGCGAGCGCTTCGACCAGCGATCGTAGATGTCGAAGGTGAGCGGCGCGTCGACGGGCAGGGTCGGGTGCAGGCCCGAGGCCGGCTGCCACGCCTTGAACCGCACGCCTGCCACCGCGTCCTTGCCGCTGCCGGTCGGCGTCATCGGTACTTCGCGGCCGTTGCAGGTCAGCATGTGCCGTGCCGGGTCGAAGCCGCTCATCTTCGCCTGCAGCCGCTCGACCGAGGAATCGACGAAGCGCACCGTGCCGCCGATGGCTCCCGTCTCGCCCATCACATGCCAGGGCTCCAGCGCCTGGCGCAGTTCCAGCGTGACACCGCTGCGCTCGATCCGGCCGCAGAAGGGGAAGCGGAACTCGGCCTGCGCCTCGAACCACTCGGCCCGCATCGGGTAGCCGGCCGCACCGAGATCGGCGAGCACGTCCGTAAAGTCCTGCCAGACGAATTCGGGCAGCATGAAGCGGTCGTGCAGGGTGGTGCCCCAGCGCACGAAGCGGCCGGTTTCCGGCGTCTTCCAGAACTTGGCGATCAGCGCCCGGATCAGCAGCTGCTGGGCAAGGCTCATCCGCGCGTCCGGCGGCATCTCGAAACCGCGGAACTCGACGAGGCCGAGGCGGCCCGTCGGGCCGTCGGGGGAGAACAGCTTGTCGATGCAGATCTCGGCCCGGTGGGTGTTGCCGGTCACGTCGATCAGGAGGTTGCGGAACAGCCGGTCGGTCATCCACGGCGCGACGGAGGTGGAATCCTCCGGGATCTGCGCCATGGCGATCTCGAGCTCGTAGAGTTGGTCGTGGCGCGCCTCGTCGATCCGGGGCGCCTGGCTCGTCGGTCCGATGAACAGGCCGGAGAACAGATAGGACAGCGACGGATGGCGCTGCCAGTAGAGGACCAGCGACTTCAAAAGGTCCGGCCGCCGCAGGAAGGGCGAATCCAGCGGCGTCGCGCCGCCGACGACCACATGGTTGCCGCCGCCGGTGCCGGCATGCTTGCCGTCGATCATGAACTTGTCGGTGCCCAGCCGCGACTGCCGCGCCTCCTCGTAGACGGCCGTCGTGATGTCGACGCTTTCGCGCCAGGACGCGGCGGGATGGACATTGACCTCGATGACGCCCGGGTCGGGCGCGACGCGGATGACGTTGAGCCGCGGATCGGCCGGCGGGGCGTAGCCCTCGATCTGGATCGGCAGGTTTTCCGCTTCCGCCACCTCCTCGACCGCGCCGAGAAGATCGAGATAGGCCTCGGCGGTCTCCAGCGGCGGCATGAACACGCACAATTTGCCGTCGCGCGGCTCGATGGCGATGGCCGTGCGCACCGCGCCGAGAATGGCATTGGGGCTCGGTTCGGCCGGGGCCGCCGGTGCCGCGGCGCCGGAAGTCGACGTCATGCCGGCGCTGCCCGCCGACTGGCGCATCGTGCCGGCGGGGCCGTCCATTGCCTGCTCGGCCGTGTCGTCCCGCTGGCTCTGCATCTCGACGCGGCCGTACTGGGTGCGGTTCTGCGGCGGCAGCGGCGGGAAGGGCTGCATCGGGTCGGCCGGGTGGATGTAGGGATAGTCCTTCGGCTCCAGATGCGGGATGGCGCCGAGCGGCAGGCGATAGCCCAGCGCACTGTCGCCGGGGGCGAGGAACAGATGTCCGCGCCGGGTCGTCCAGCGCTCCGACTGCCAGCGCAGGGCACGCTCGCCGCGTCCCTGCCAAGCCTGCACCGGCAGGACATAGCCGGTCGGCTTGGACAGACCGCGCGAGAACACCGTCGCCAGACGGGCGCGCTCCTCCGGGTCCTCCAGCTTGGAGTCGGTCGGCTCGACATTTTCGGGGAGCTGCGCCTCGCGGGCGAGCCAGTAGGCGGAGTCCTCATAGGCCGGGGCGGCGTAGTCGGGCGACACGCCGATCGCCTCGGCGACCTTGCGCGACAGGCGCTCGGCCTCTTCCGGCCCGACCGGGCGCGCCTCGGTCTCGCGCGCCACCAGTTCGGCGTTCTTCCAGACCGGCACGCCGTCCTTGCGCCAGTAGAGCGAGAAGGTCCAGCGCGGCAGGGTCTCGCCCGGATACCACTTGCCCTGGCCGTAATGCAGGAAGCCGCCGGGCGCGAACCGGTCGCGCAGGCGCCGGATCAGATCGTCGGCGAGGCCCCGCTTCATCGGGCCGGTCGCATCGGCGTTCCATTCCGGCGATTCGAACTCGTCGATCGAGACGAAGGTCGGCTCGCCGCCCATGGTCAGGCGGACGTCGTTCTCCACCAGCTCGCGGTCCACCTTTTCGCCGAGCGCGTCCAGCGCCTGCCAGCTTTCCTCGGAGAAGGGGTAGGAGACGCGCGGCCGCTCGGAGATGCGGTCGACGGTCATTTCGAAGTCGAATTCGACCTCGGCGAAGCTGACGACGCCGGAGATCGGCGCGGCCGAGCGGTAATGCGGCGTCGCGGCCAGCGGCACATGGCTCTCGCCGGTCATCAGGCCCGAGGTGGGGTCGAGGCCGATCCAGCCGGCGCCGGGCAGATAGACCTCGGCCCAGGCGTGCAGGTCGGTGAAATCGACATCGGTGCCCGTAGGACCGTCGAGGGCGACCTGGTCGGGCTTCAGCTGGATCAGATAGCCGGAGACGAAGCGGGCGGCGAAACCGAGATGGCGCAGGACCTGGACCAGCAGCCAGGACGTGTCGCGGCACGAGCCCGAGCGGTTTTGCAGCGTTTCGTCCGGCGTCTGAACGCCCGGCTCCATGCGCACCAGATAGGTGATCTCCTGCTGCAGCGTCCGGTTGAGGCCGACGAGGAAATCCACCGTATGGGTTTCGCTGCGGTCGAGGTCTTCCAGATAGCGGCTCAGCAGCGGACCGGCCGGCTCGGCGCCGAGATAGGCGGAGAGGTCGGTCTTCAGCGGCTCCTCGTACTGGAACGGCCAGGCCTCGGCCGCTTCCTCGACGAAGAAGTCGAACGGATTGTAGACCGTCATGTCGGCCAGAAGATCGACCTCGATGCGGAATTCCGTGGCTTCTTCCGGGAACACCAGCCGCGCGAGGTAGTTGCCGAATGGATCCTGTTGCCAGTTGATGAAGTGGTTTTCCGGCAGGATCTTCAGCGCGTAGGACGGCACCCTTGTGCGCGAATGCGGCGCCGGCCGCAGCCGGATGACCTGCGGGCCGAGCCTGACGGGGCGGTCGTAGCGGTAATGGGTGACATGGTGCAGGGCTGCTAGGATCGACATCGGAACTTTCGTGCAGGTCACTCGGAACGCGGCGGGGCGGATGCTGCAGACGTTCCTTGACCATAAGGCCGGGACGGTTCCCGGCAAGCTCTCCCATCCCCCTGCAGGGGATGCGGACCGATTTATTTGCCTCCGGCGCCACAAAGCCGGAACCTGCCGCCCATCGGCGCATTGATGCGCGCTGGCTGCTAACGCCACGTCAGGCGCCGCAAAGGTATTGAAGATGAAGCTGTTTTCCTGTCCGTCCTGTTCGCACACCGTGTTCTTCGAAAACACCGTCTGCGAGCGCTGCCACCACGCGCTCGGTTATGAGCCGCAGGCCAACCGTATCCTGGCGCTGGAGGCCGACGACGGGATCTGGAAGTCGGTCGGCGCCTACAGCGATGCCGGCCGCTGGAAATACTGCCAGAACAGCGAATATGGCGTCTGCAACTGGCTGATCCCCGGCGACAGCGCAGACAGCCTGTGCGCGGCCTGCCGGCACAATGTCACGGTGCCCGACCTCGGCGACACCGAGAAGGTCGATCTGTGGCGCAGCATGGAGATCGCCAAGCACCGGATGATCTACACTGCGATGCGGCTCGGCCTGCCGCTGGTGACCCGCGACGAAGACGATGAGGGTCTGGGCTTCGACTTCCTGTCGAACGATCCCGGCACAAATGAATCAGTCATGACCGGCCATGACGACGGGCTGATCACCATCGCGCTGGTCGAGGCGAACGACGCCGAGCGCGAGAAGCGCCGGACATCGATGGGCGAGCCCTACCGCACGCTGCTCGGCCATTTCCGCCACGAGGTCGGCCACTGGTACTGGGACCGGCTGGTCCGCGACGGCGGTGCGCTGGACGCCTGCCGGGAGATCTTCGGCGACGACACGGTGGATTACGGCGACGCGCTGCAGACCCACTACGCCAACGGCCCGAAGCCGAACTGGCAGGACGAATACGTCTCGTCCTACGCCGGTGCCCATGCCTGGGAGGATTTCGCCGAGACCTGGGCGCACTACTTCCACATTGTCGATACGCTGGAGACCGGCCACAGCTGGGGCGTCATCGTCAATCCGCGGGTCGACGAGGCCGGGCTCCTCAGCACCCGGATCGATTTCGACGTTTTCTCGGAAGGCGTCACGACGCAGGAGATCGCCGGGGCGTGGCTGCCGCTGTCGGCGGCACTGAACTCGTTCAACCGCTCGATGGGGCACCAGGATCTCTATCCCTTCGTGCTCTCCGAAACGGTGATCGGCAAGCTCGGCTTCATCCACGATCTGGTCCATGGGCGGATCGGCAACGCGACGGGCAAGGCCGGCGCGCACCGCAGCTGACGAGCAGGTCGCGACCATCGAAATTACCGGGCGCGGACCGGTCCGGCGGTGGCACAAATGCCATTCGCGTGAGTTAGGCTGATGCGAGCCGGAGACGGAAGCAGCGTCGGCCGGCAAGGCGGTCGCAGCGACACGACCCGCCACCGCGTGCAGCGCGGCCGGACCGCATCGGCCCATGGAATTGACGGGACAGGCATATGACAGGCGGCAATCGTTTCTCCTTCGACACGTCCTGGGGCACACGGCACGGGGATGACGGGACCGTCTTCCGGCTATGGGCGCCCGGCGCCGGACATGTCGATCTCGTCGTCGGACGTGCGGGCGGTGAGAACGACTTCCTCGCGATGGAGAAGGACGCCGCCGGCTGGTGGCGGATCACGACCGATCAGGTCGCCGTCGGCGGCGGCTACGGCTTCCGCGTCGATGACGGCATGGTCGTGCCCGACCCGGCAGCGCGCGCCCAGATGGGCGACGTGCACGGCCTGTCGAAACTGGTCGATCCGCGATCCTATGCCTGGAAGACGGCCGACTGGGCCGGCCGGCCCTGGGAAGAGGTGGTCTTCTACGAGCTCCACACCGGGACCTTCACCGAGGCCGGCACCTTCGAGGCGATGATCGAGCGGCTCGACTATCTGCGGGACCTCGGGATCACCGCGGTCGAGCTGATGCCCGTCGCCCAGTTCGGCGGCCGGCGCGGCTGGGGCTATGACGGCGTGCTGCTCTACTGCCCGCACGAGGTCTATGGCGGCGTCGACGGTCTCAAGCGGCTGGTCGACGCGGCGCATGAGCGCGACCTGATGGTCTTCCTCGACGTCGTCTACAACCATTTCGGACCCGACGGGAACTACATCGGCTCCTATGCGCCGGAGTTCTTCCACGAGGAGATCCACACCCCCTGGGGTGCGGCGATCGCCTATGACGAAGCGCCGGTGCGCGAGTTCATGATCGACAATGCGCTCTACTGGCTCGAGGAATACCGGATCGACGGCCTGCGCCTCGACGCGATCGACTCCATCAAGGACACCACCGACACGCCGCTGGTGAAGGAACTGGCCGCGCGGGTGAGGGCAGCCTTTCCCGATCGCCACGTGCATCTGACCACCGAGGACGACCGCAACATCACCTGGCATGTCGCCCGCGACGAAGCCGGGCAGCCAACGCTGGTCTCGGGCGAATGGAACGACGATTTCCATCATTGCGCCCATGTCATCGCGACCCATGAATACGACAATTACTACGCCGACTATGTCGGCCACAGCGTCGAGCAGATGGCCAAGTGCCTGGCCACCGGCTTCGTTTTCCAGGGCGAGTATTCCGAGCATCGCGGCCACGAGGTGGGCGAGAATTCGGCGCATCTGCCGCCGACGGCCTTTGTCAATTTCGTCCAGAACCACGACCAGATCGGCAACCGCGCCTTCGGCGACCGGCTGACGGATCTCGGCTCGCGCCGCGCGGTCGAATGCCTGCAGACCATCCTGCTCTTATCGCCGCAGATCCCGCTGATGTTCATGGGCGAGGAGTTCGGCGACACCCATCCGTTCAGCTTCTTCACCGATTTCGACGGCGAACTCGGCACCGCGGTGCGCGAGGGCCGGCGCAATGAATTCGCCAAGTTCGGGGCGTTCCAGGACGAGGAAGCGCGGCAGCTGATCCCCGATCCGAACGAGGAAAGCACCTTCCACAATTCGCGGGTCGACTGGACCATGCCCGATCGCCCGACCTATCGGCGCCGGCTGGAGCTGACGCGGCAATTGCTGGCCAAGCGCCAGTCCGCGATCGTCCCGCTACTGAAGGGCATTGGCGGCAATGGCGGCACGTGGTTCGCGTCGGACGCGTCCAAGGCCTTCGTCGTGGCCTGGGAGCTGGCCGGCGGGACAGTGCTGCACCTCTTCGCCAATCTCGACGACGAGCCGTGGCCGATCCCCGACACGGTCGCCAAGAGCGATCTGACCTGCGGCACGCTGGTGCATGCCTATCCCAAGGGCGCCGACGAGCAGCTGAGGAGCGGCATTCTGCCGGGCACCTCCGTGGTCTTCCGCCTCGAAAGCCAGAACCTGATCGCGGGGCCGGTCTCTTGAGCCGCGTACCGCAGGACCTCGCGGAAAGCCACGGCATCCAGGTCGAATACACGTCGGAGATGGGCGAGCCGGTCCGCATTTCCGATGCGGCGGTGCACAGCCTGCTGGCGGCGCTCGGCGTCGATCCGGACACCGGCGCGAAGGGCAGCTTTGCCGAAGCCCATCACAAGCCCGAACGCGCCTGCGCACTGCCGGCAACGGTGAAGGGGCAGCGTCGCTGGGGCGTCGCCTGCCAGCTCTACGGCCTGCGCTCGGCGCGCAATCTCGGCCTCGGCGACTTCACCGATCTCGCCGATCTGGCGGTGACCGCGGCGCGCGAGGGCGCCTCCTTCGTCGGCGTCAATCCGCTGCACGCCCTGTTCATGGCCGATGCCGGCCGCTTCAGCCCCTATTCGCCCTCGACCCGCAGTTTCCTCAATCCGCTCTACATCGCCATCGACCGCCTCGACGGTGGCGACGGGGTGGTGGCCGCCTTGCGCCGGGAAAGCCCGGAACTGTTCGATACGCTCGACGGCGACCTTGTCGATTATCCGGCTGTCGGCCGGGTGAAGCGGCAGGCGCTGGAGCGGGTCTTTGCAGCCAAGCGCGCCGACATCGAGGCCTCCAAGGCCTTCACCCGGTTCCGGGCGGCCGGCGGCGAAGCGCTCGCGGGTTTCGCCCTGTTCGAGGCGATCTCGGAAGCGCAGGTGGCCGATGGCGGCCATGCGGGCTGGCACAACTGGCCGCAGGAACTGCAGGACCGGACGAGCCCGGCGGTCGCGGAATTCGCCGCCGCCCATGCCGACCGGCTGACCTTCCATGCGTGGCTGCAATTCACCGCCGAAGCGCAGCTGGCGGCAGCACAGGCGACGGCCCAGTCGGCTGGCATGACGATCGGGCTTTATCTCGATCTCGCCGTCGGCGTTGCGCCGGACGGCGCCGAGACCTGGAGCGATCCGTCGCTGACGGTCAATGCGGCCCGGGTCGGTTCGCCCCCGGACATGTTCAACAGCCAGGGCCAGGACTGGGGCCTCGCGCCGCTGTCGCCCAAGGTGCTGGCCGAGCGCGACTACCGGCCGCTGCGCGCCTCCTTCGAGGCGCTGACCCGCCATGCCGGTGCCGTCCGCATCGACCACGCCATGGGTCTGGCGCGGCTGTGGTGGATCCCGCAGGATGCCGGCTCCTCGGGTGGCGGCTATGTCCGCTATCCGCTCGGCGCGATGGTCGACGCCGTGGCCGAAGCCTCCGAGGCCAATGAATGCCTGGTCATCGGCGAGGATCTCGGCACGGTCCCGGAAGGTTTTCGCGGCACGATGGAGGACGCCAACATCCTGTCCTACCGCGTGCTCTATTTCGAACGGCAGGACGACCGTTTCGTCGCGCCGCAGGACTATCCCGAACTGGCGCTCGCCTGCGTCTCCACCCACGATCTGGCGACGCTTGCCGGTTGGTGGACGGGCGCCGACGTCCAGCTGCGCGCCGAGGCCGGCACCCAGGACGAGGCCGCGACCGAGCGCGATCTCGCCGCGCGCCGCCACGACCGCGTGGCATTGCTCGCGGCGCTTGCCAAGGCGAAGCTGCTGCCCAAGGATATGGAAGCGCTGACCCTTGCGGGCGGTGCCGATCTGCCCGAGGCGCTGCCGGCGGAGATCGCCGTCGCCGTCCATCGCTATGTCGCGCGCACGCCGTCGCTGCTCCTGACCGTGCAGCTCGAGGACATGGTGGGGCAGGAGCGCCAGCCGAACCTGCCCGGCACCACCGACCAGTATCCCAATTGGCGCATCCGATCCGACGTGCCCCTCGAGGGGCTGATCGACCACGAACGCTTCCGGGCCATGGCCAGAGCCATGCGCGAAGAAAGGCCGAACGCATAATGAGCCGCCAACTCGTCGCCACCTATCGCCTGCAGTTTCGCGAGGGCACCGATTTCGCGGTCGCCGCGGAGCTCGCCGCCTATGTCGGCAAGCTGGGCGCCAGCCATCTCTACGCTTCGCCGATCTTCGCCGCCTCGCCGGGCTCCACCCATGGCTACGACGTCACCGACTACAATTCCTTCGAGGAGGATCTGGGCGGGGTCGCCGGCTTCACCAGGATGAGCGACGCGCTGGTGAAGGCCGATCTCGGCCTGATCCTCGACTTCGTCCCGAACCACATGGGCGTCTCGCCGACCAACCACTGGTGGGAGGACGTGCTGCGCTGGGGCCGCGAAAGCCGCTATGCCGGCACCTTCGACATCTCTTGGGAAGCCGAGAAGATCCTCGTGCCGGTGCTGGCCAAGCCCTATGGCGAGGCGCTGGCCGACGGCGACCTGTCCGTCGTCTTCGACGAGCCGACGTCGAGCCTGCGCTTCGATGCCTCCGGCTACGGCCTGCCGATCGATCCGCGTACCTATGGCCATATCTTCGGCCTGATGGATCATCCGGACAAGGACCGGCTGATCCGCCGCTTCGCCGTCTCGACGCCGACCGAGGCCGACGAGATGACCGAGCGGTTCCACGAGCATCTGGCCGATCCGGCCTTCCGCTCCGCTCTGGACAAGGCGCTGGCGACGATCCGGGGCGATGAGGCTGCGCTGCACGATCTGCACGAGGCGCAGGCCTGGCGGCTCGCCTGGTGGCGCACGGCCCGCGAGAAGCTGACCTATCGGCGGTTCTTCGAGATCGCCGACCTCATCGGCGTGCGCCAGGAATCGCGCCGGGTGTTCCGCGAATCCCACCAGATGATCATGCGGCTGGCCCGCGAGCGCCGGCTCGACGGCATCCGCATCGACCATGTCGACGGCCTCGCCGATCCGAAGGGCTATCTGGAGGATCTGCGCCAGGCATTTCATTCGGTCCGCCGCTCGCCCTCGATCCATGTCGAGAAGATCCTGACCGGCGACGAGCGCCTGCGCACGTCCTGGGAGATCGCCGGCACGACCGGCTATGAATTCATCACTGCCCTGTCGGGGCTTTACGTCGACGCTGCCCGCGAGGCGCCGATGACCGACGCCTATCACGACTTCCTCGGCGAGGAGGAAGACCTGCGGGCCATGATCACCCGGCAGAAGCGGGCGATCTTCCAGCGCAACCTGGCCGGTGAACTGTCCTATCTGACGGGCCTTGCCCTGTCGGTGGCCGGCCGCGGCCTTGCGACCCGCGATCTGGGCGCCGACACCATGGCCCGCGCCATCGTCGAGGTGGCAACCGCACTGCCGGTCTATCGCACCTATGTCTCGGTCGACGGCGTGCCGCGCCGCGATATCGCGATCATCGACGACGCGGTCGATCTGGCCATGACGGGCCGGGAGGTCGAGGCGGACGAGCCGATCCAGTTCATCGGCCGGCTCTTGAAGCTCGATTTCGAGGACGGCGCCGATGTCGCCGGTGCCCTCGACTTCACCCGACGCCTGCAGCAGACCACCGGCGCGGTGATGGCCAAGGCCGTGGAAGACACGGTCTTCTACCGCTACAACCGCCTGATCGCGCTGAACGAGGTCGGCGGCGAGCCGGATCATTACGGCGCCGATGTCGATCTCTTCCACGAGGCGATGCAGATCCGGGTCGAGGACCAGCCGGAAGGCATGCTGGCGACCTCGACCCACGACACCAAGCGCGGTGAGGACGCCCGGGCGCGGCTCTACACCCTTTCGGAAGCGCCGGAGCACTGGCAGTCGCTGGTGCGCGGATATGCCGAGCAGCTCGCGCCGTTCCGCCATTCGATCGACGGCGGCCAGATGGAAGCGCCCGAGCCGGCGACGGAATGGGGCCTCTACCAGTCGCTGCTCGGCGTCCTGCCGACGGATTTCGACCCGGCCGACACCGACGCCTGTGCCGCAATCGCCGAACGCCTGGCCGCCTATGCCGAGAAGGCGGTGCGCGAGGCCAAGCGCTGGACCAGCTGGACCTCGCCGGCCGAAGCCTATGAAGCCGGCGTACAGGACTTCGTCCATGCGCTGCTCGACCCGAAGAAGACCGGCGATTTCCTCTCGGGCTTCTGGGCGGCGGCGCAGCCCTTCGTGGCCGCCGGCGCGCTGAATTCGCTGTCCCAGACGGCGATCAAGATGGCGGCGCCGGGCGTGCCGGACATCTACCAAGGCACCGAGTTCTACGATTTCTCACTGGTCGATCCGGACAACCGGCGGACCGTCGACTTCGCGTCGATCTCCGCCGCGCTGGCGGACGCGGGCGATCCGGTGGACGCGCTGGCCGACTGGCGCAGCGGCCATCTGAAGGCGATGATCGTCGCGCGCGGACTGGCGATGCGCCAGCGTGCGCCGGCGCTGTTCACCACGGGGGCCTATGTGCCGCTGGCGGTCGAAGGCGCGATGGCGGCGCATGTCGTCGCCTTTGCCCGCACCGACGAGGCCGGACACGCCGCGATCACCATCGCGCCGCGGCTCTGCCTGACCCTGCTCGATGGGCGCGAGGCGATCGACGTGCCGGCCGAGCGCTGGCAGGAGACGTCGATCCGCCTGCCGGAGGGGCTCGCCGGACGCACCTATCGCGACGTGGTCACCGGGCAGGAGCATGAGCTGCCCGCCGACCTCTCCCTGGCGACGGTGCTGGCGCAGCTTCCCTTCGCGCTGCTCGAGGCCATCTGATCGGCTTGCGTCCGGGGCGAGGGGCCCTCGTCCCGGATGCAGGCAAGGCACACCGCAGTTCGGCTTAACGGAGACCGTCATGGCAATCCGCACCGTCGTCTGGAACGAGTTCGTCCACGAGCGCGAGGAAGCCGAGGTCCGGGCAATCTATCCGGACGGCATCCACGAGACGATCGCCGCCGCCTTGCGGCAGGACCCGGCGATCGACGTCTCCACCGCGACGATGGACGCGCCCGAGCATGGCCTGCCGCAGGAACGGCTCGACGCGACGGACGTGCTTCTCTGGTGGGGGCACAAGGCGCATGGCCGGGTCAGCGACGAGACGGTCGACCGCGTCGCCGAGCGGGTGCATCGGGGCATGGGCCTGATCGTCCTGCATTCGGGGCACTTCTCGAAGATCTTCAAGCGGCTGATGGGCACGCCCTGTTCGCTGCGCTGGCGCGAGGCGGGCGAGCGCGAACGGCTGTGGGCGATCAACCGCTCGCATCCGATCGCGCAGGGGCTCGGACCGTCGATCGAGCTGCCCCAGGCCGAGATGTATGGCGAACCGTTCCTGGTGCCCGAGCCGCTGGAGACCGTGTTCATTTCCTGGTTCGAGGGCGGCGAGGTGTTCCGCTCCGGCCTGACCTACCGGCGCGGGGCGGGCAACATCTTCTATTTCAGCCCCGGCCACGAGACCTATCCGATCTATCACGAGCCGACCGTGCAGACCGTGCTGCGCAACGCGGTGCACTGGGCCTACAACCCGGTTCCCGCCTGGTCCGACGTGTCGAATGCGCCGAACGTGCCGGTCGACAAGGCACCCGAGCCGATCGAGCAACGCGGCGCCTCGCTCCACAAGGACGGCGAGGCGGGCTTTCGATGACCGGCGGGGCGACCCCGCCGTCCGGGGGCGCGGCGGGTGCGAAGCGCATCCTGATCCTCGGCACCGGCAGCATCGCCCATCGCCATGCCGAGCATTTCGGCTCGATCCCGGGCTGCGCCGTCGTTGCGGCCTGCGACACCAATGCCGAACGGGCCCGGGCCTTCGCCGCCCTGCACGGCATCCCGCATGCGTTCGACAATCTCGACGCCGCGCTGGCCTGGGGTGGTTTCGAGGCGGTGGTCAACGCGACCCCTGACCAGGTCCACAAGCCGACGACGCTGCAGGTTCTCGAACACGGCAAGGCGGTGTTCTGCGAGAAGCCGCTGGCGGTCCATGCGGCCGACGCCTTCGAGATGGTTGCTGCGGCGGAAGCGGCCTGCGTGATCAACATGGTCAACCTGACCTATCGCAATGCCCATGCCATCCAGATGGCGCGGCGGATGATCGAGGCGGGCGAGATCGGCGACATCCGGCATGTTGCCGCGAGCTATCTGCAGAGCTGGCTGACGGCGCGCCACTGGGGCGACTGGCGGACCGACGAGCGATGGCTGTGGCGGCTGTCGACGGCCCATGGCTCGGGCGGCGTCCTCGGCGATATCGGCATCCACATCCTCGACTTCGTCACCTTCGGCACCGGTCTCGATATCGCCGCGCTGGGGGCGCGGCTGAAGACCTTCGACAAGGCCGAGGGTGGTGCGATCGGCGACTACGGCCTCGACGCCAACGATTCCTGCGCGATGACGGTGGAATTCGGCAACGGCGCGCTGGGCGTCGTCCATATGAGCCGCTCGGCGACCGGCAGGGAGAACGATCTCGACCTGACCATCCACGGCGAAAAGGGCGCCCTGAAGATCTGGTCCAACACGACGGACTCGACGCTGTCCGCCTGTCTCGGGCCGGATATCGAGACGCAGACCTGGAAGGTGCTCGACTGCCCGCCGACGCCGCGTAACGCAGACCGCTTCGTGTTGGCGCTCCTGTCGGGGGTGAACGGCCAGCCGGATTTCCGCCACGCGGCGCAGGTGCAGACACTGCTCGACCTCGCCATCCGGTCGGACGCGCAGGGGAGGATGCTGACGGTCGATTGAGCAAAAGGCGGCGGCGAATCGCTTTTTCGGGGGCGTATCCAGTCCCGGTTAAGGATTTGCCCGGTAAGCTGCCACCCATGTGCCGCCTTCCGCGGCCGTAGTGTCACGTGCGGTCCGCACGGCCAGGAAACGCCGGCATGCTCTCCAATACGCTCTCGTACCAGCTCTACACCCGCGACATGACCCGCACGCTCGACCGCATCGCGGCCGATCCCGTGGTCAAGCGCGAGGCGGAATACTACCGGACGAACATCCATTCGGTCTCGACGATCGACGAGTTCATGGCGGATTACCGGCTCTATTCCTACGCCATGAAGGCGCATGGGCTGGAAGAGCAGATCGGTTCGAAGGCGCTGATCAAGAAGGTGCTCGAGAGCGATCTCAGCGATTCCACGAGCCTGGCCAACAAGCTGTCGGACGAGCGCTACCGGACCTTCGCCAAGGCCTTCAGCTTCATCAGCACCGCCGAGCCGCCGGTTCTGGTGGCCCAGACGGTTGGGCAGACCGATCTCGTCGTCGAGGCCTATTCGGACTACCGCACCCGCGCCGGCCAGGTGCATGCGACGGCCGCCAAGGCCTACATGGACGGCATCGGCGTCATCTCCAATGTCGACGAGTTCCTGAACAGCACGCACCTCTTCAACGTCTCGCTGGCCTCGGTCGGCATCGACCCGTCGATCGCGTCGCGCTCTTTCATCCGCGATGTCCTGACCGGCAACGCCGCAGACGGCCCGGCCGCCAATGGCGACAACCGCTATGCCGATCTCGCCGCCATGCTGGCCTTCGAGCCGGACGGCTCGATTCCCGCCGGCGGCCTGCAGAGCGAGAAGGAGGCCAACAACACGGTCTTCGAATATTTCGCCAAGAAGGGTCTCGCCACCAGCGAGCAGGCGGCTGCCTACCAGGTCAGCTACTACGAATCCGAGATCGCCAAGATCCGCACCGCGGACGAACTGGTTAACGATCCCCGCCTGTTCGGCATGGCGCTCAGTTCGGTCGGCCTCAGCGATTCGGAGATGCCGTCCTATGCCTGGACGCTGATCACCAGCGATCCGGATGACCCGAACAGCGACCTGAACCAGATGCCGGAGGACACGCCGGCCTCGCTCGCCCGGAAGGAGAAGTACAAGCTTCTCAATGAGCGGTTCAATTTCGACACCCAGGGCAATCTGCCAGTCGGCGAGCCGGCCCAGAGCGATGCGGCGCGCGAGGCGACGGTCGACGGCTATTTCGCCAATTACCGCACCGCCACCGCCGGCAACGACAAGATCGCCACCAGCCTGTTCCGCGTGGCGGTGAGCGGCATGTCGACCGTGCGCCAGTTCGTCTCGAGCTCGGCGGTCTACGACTACGCCCTGAAGGCCTTCGGCCTCGATCCGGCGACCGAGAGCCGCAGCAGCATAATGCGGGTGCTGCGCAGCGACCCGTCCGATCCGTCGTCCTATGCCAATTCGTTGAATGACGATCGCTACGTGAAGCTGGCGGCGGCGTTCAACTTCGACGACAGCGGCAAGATCGCGGCCCAGCGCATCGCCCAGACCGAAGCCAACCAGATCGATACCGCCACGCGCTACGCGGAATCCTTCGGCGACGCGCCGACGACGGCCGAAAGCAAGGCGATCACCGAGGCCACCACGGCCTACAAGAAGGCGCTCCTGTCGATCGTCTCCGTCAACGACTTCGTCAGCAACAAGACCGTCGTGGACTTCGCGCTGAAGGCCTATGGGCTCGAGGCCGATCGCCTGTCGCAGAAGGATCTCGTCTCGATCCTGACCAGCGATCCGTCCGATCCCGAGAGCTTCGTCAACAAGTCGGGCGATCGCCGTCTGATCGAATTCGCGGCCGCCTACGCCTTCACCCCGGATGGCGGCATCGAGCGCGGCGTGCACGAGATCCAGAGCGCCAGCGACTTCTTGTCGACGCAGGATTTCTACCTGCGCCAGACCATGGAAGAAGAGGCGGGCGCCGACAACGAGTCGGTGCGCCTGGCCCTCTATTTCCGCCGGCTGGCGCCCGAACTGACGTCGATCTATGAGATCCTTGCCGATCCGGCGCTACTGACCGTGGTGCAGACGGCGGTGGGATTGCCGGCCGAATCGAGCCAGAGCAATCTCGATCTGCAGAAGCGGACCATCGAGAAGAAGCTGGACCTGGACACGCTGAAGGACCCGAAGGGGCTGGAGCGGTTCATCAGCCGCTATCTCGCCCTGCAGGAAGCCCAGTCGATGAGCACGGCGACGTCGCCCGCCCTGGCCATCCTCGGCAGTTCCGGCGGCATCCTGTAACCACCGGCGATACGTGAACCGACGAAGGCCCCGGTGGATACGCTCCACCGGGGCCTTCGTCGTTTGGACCATACTCAATGGGCGCAGGCCGCGCGGCCGGTCACCTGCCGCGCAACGCGAGTACTCCCGTCAGGTCAGCGGACCGACAGGACCTCGCCGCTGCGACGGTCGATCTCGACCCGCATCTGGCGCTGGCGCCGGTCGGATCCCTCGACGCGGTAGGCGCCGCGGCTGCTCGTGACGACATGCACCTGCCGCATGCCCTGGCGCTTGGCGATGCGGACCGCGTCGCGCTCGGAGACGTCGCGGCGGGCTTCCTCGCGCCGATCGCGGCGATCGTGGTCGCGCCGGTCGTGATCGCGCATCTGTTCCTGGGGGACGATGCGGATCCCGTCGCGGCCGATCTGGACGCTCTGGGACAGCACCGGCGTGGCCGAGGTCATCGCCGCGACGGCCACCACTGCGTAAAGGGATTTCCTGCTGATCACGGCTCGACTCCTCACCCGAAAATGGCGCGGCCGGAAACAACTCCAGCGCGTGCGCGGACCCCAAATCGGCAACGAGGTTGTTTGGTTCCGTGACTATCAGGGAAGCGGTCAGCCGCGGGTGCGGCGAATACGACAACGGCGCCGGATGGGCGCCGTTGTCTGTGCTGTCAAAAGCCGACGGGGCGCGTCAGTGCAGGTACTGGCCGCCATTCGCCGAGAGCGTCGAGCCGGTGACGAAGCCGGCATCGTCCGAGGCGAGGAACACCACGCAGCGGGCGATCTCTTCGGCCTCGCCGAGACGGCCGACCGGGATCTGCGGCAGGATGTGCTTCTGCATCACGTCGTCGGAGATCGTCGCCATCATCTCGGTGTTGATGTAGCCGGGGCAGATCGTGTTGACGGTGATGCCCTTCTTGGCGCCCTCCTGGGCCAGTGCCTTGGAGAAGCCGATGTCGCCGGCCTTGGCGGCGGAATAGTTCGCCTGGCCGGCCTGGCCCTTCTGGCCGTTGATCGACGAGATGTTGATGATCCGGCCGAAATTGCGCGACCGCATGCCTTCCCAGACCGGTCGCGTCATGTTGAACAGGCCGTTGAGATTGGTGCCGATGACCTCCTGCCACTGCTCGGGCGTCATCTTGTGGAACATGGCGTCCCGGGTGATGCCGGCATTGTTGACCAGGATTTCCACCGGGCCATGCTCGGCCTCGACCTTGGCGATGCCCTCCGCGCAGGCGTCGTAGGAAGAGACGTCCCATTTGTAGACGGCGATGCCGGTGGCGTCCTTGAAGGCGTTGGCCTTCTCGTCATTGCCGGCATAGGTCGCCGCCACCGTGTAGCCGGCCTCCTTCAGCGCCTTGGCGATGGCCGCGCCGATACCCCGCGTGCCGCCGGTGACGATTGCAACTCTTCCCATGTCTTCCTCCCGTTTGAATTATCCGGACGCGTGAGCGTCGCGCGTTCCGTGTGTCTTGTCATGTGCGAAGGCCGGCGCGTCGGTTCCCAGCCCGTGCCGGAGCAGGAAGGCCTTGCCGTCGCTGGCGCCCTGCCGCCAGGTGTCCTCGATCTTCTTGCGGTTGGTGAAATCGATCTTGTCGGCCGGCACCGCTTCGGACGGCTCGACATAGAGGCAGCTTTCCGATTGCGGCAGGTGACGGAACCGGCGGGTCAGCAGGATGAGCGTCCGTCCCTCGTTGGGATCGGGCATCGGCGCCTTCGACGTCATGCCGCCGTCGATGACCGGACGGCCGTTCCAGCCCTCTATGTTGAACACCGGCGGGATCACCGCGGCACTGCAGACCAGGTCGATCAGGCGCCCGTCGCGGGCCGCCTGCCTTGCGTCGACGAGGATCTGGTCGGTGCCCAGCGCCGTCGGCAGCACGACCTTCGGGGTCGAGCGGACGGCGAGATCGAGGAGATAGGCCGCCATCAGCGGGAAGGTCGACCATTTCGGCAGGCGCCGGGTCGGCGGATGGGCCAGCAACACCTGAAAGGACGGGCCGTCGGCGATCGCCGCGATGGCCTGCCGGTCGAGCGTCTCAGCGACGATCTCCCGGTACATGCGCTGGTGCGGGGTCAGCCCGTCGGCCTGCACCTCGTTCCAGCTTGTGGCGATGTTCTGCGACCGGCGGTCGAAGGTCGTGCCCATCACCTCCAGCAGGGTTTCGTCACGACCGGCGATGAAGCAGCTCGCCGACAGCGCACCGCCGGAGACGCCGGCGATGCGTGCCGGCGTCAGGGCCAGCGGCCGGCGGACCGTCTCCAGGAAACCGCCGTGCCAGAAGCAGCGCGTTCCGCCGCCCGAGAACACAAGCTGTTCGAAGTTCAGGTCCGTCATGCCGCCGCGCCGTTTACGACGGCGCCGTTACGGGCGCTCGAAGCACATGGCGACGCCCATGCCGCCACCGATGCACAGGGTGGCGAGGCCCTTCTTGGCGTCGCGCCGGATCATCTCGTGGATCAGCGTGTTGAGGACGCGCGTGCCGGACGCGCCGATCGGATGGCCGATGGCAATGGCGCCGCCATTGACGTTGACGATGTCGGGGTTCCAGCCGAGGTCCTTGTTCACCGCGCAAGCCTGGGCGGCGAAGGCCTCGTTGGCCTCGACGAGATCGAGATCCTCGACGCTCCAGCCGGCCTTTTCGAGAGCCTTGCGCGACGCCGGGATCGGCCCGGTGCCCATGATCGACGGATCGACGCCGGCGGTCGCCCAGGAGGCGATGCGCACCAGCGGCGTCAGCCCGCGCCGCTCGGCCTCGGCCTCGCTCATCAGCACCGTGGCACCGGCGCCGTCATTGATGCCCGAGGCGTTGGCCGCCGTCACCGAGCCTTCCTTGTCGAAGGCCGGGCGCAGCTTCTGCACCTTCTCCAGCGTCGTGCCGTGCTTGATGTACTCGTCATCCTCGACCACCGTGTCGCCCTTGCGGCCCTTCACGGTGAAGGGGACGATCTCGTCCTTGAAGCGACCGGCCTTCTGGGCGGCCTCGGCCTTGTTCTGCGAGGCAACGGCGAACTCGTCCTGCATCTCGCGGGTGATCTGCCACTGGCGCGAGACGTTCTCGGCCGTATTGCCCATGTGGTAGCCGTTGAAGGCGTCGATCAGGCCGTCCTTCAGCATGGTGTCGACCATCTTCAGGTCGCCCATCTTCTGGCCCTGGCGCAGATGTGCCGCGTGCGGGGCCATGGACATGGATTCCTGGCCGCCGGCCACGATGATGTTGGCGTCGCCGAGGGCGATCTGCTGCATGCCGATGGCGACGGTGCGCAGGCCCGAGCCGCAGAGCTGGTTCAGTGCCCAGGCGGTGGTCTCCTTCGGGCAGCCGGCCGCCATGGCCGCCTGGCGGGCCGGGTTCTGGCCCTCGGCGGCGGTCAGGATCTGGCCCATGATGACCTCGTCGACATCGCCGGCGTCGACCTTGGCGCGGGCCAGCGCCTCGCGGATGGCCGCGGCGCCCAGCTCATGGGCCGGCACGTTGGCGAACGCGCCGTTGAAGGAGCCGACCGGGGTGCGCGCCGCGCCGACGATGACGACCGATTGTCCGTTGCTCATGACCTGTGTCTCCCTGCGGGCTGCCCGCGATCGAGGAATTCCGTGCGCCGGCAGATAGGGTGCCGCGACCGGGTTCCCATCGGTTGTCGCAGAGCCGCTTTGCGACTGTCAACGCGATCCCCGGCGTTGCGCCCCGCGCCGGCGGGCGCTGCAATGCGGTAGGCGCCCCGGCCGGGCCACGGGGAATGGTTTGAGTACCGCCGGGTTTTGTGCCTATCATTTATGCGGCGCAACGAAGCAGTCGCACAAACCGACGACGTTGACGCCGGAACAGCGGGCTAGGGGGTGAGGAATGGCCAAGAATTCGGACGTGACGGTCATCAAGAAATACGCCAATCGGCGCCTCTACAATACCGGTACCAGCACGTATGTGACGCTGGAAAACCTGGCGGCGATGGTCAAGAAGAACGAGGAATTCGAGGTTCAGGACGCCAAGACCGGCGAGGACATCACCCATTCGGTGCTGACCCAGATCATCTTCGAGCAGGAGAACAAGGGCGGTCAGAACCTGATGCCAATCGCCTTCCTGCGCCAGCTCATCCGATTCTACGGCGACCAGATGCAGATGGTCATTCCGGCCTATCTGGAACAGTCGATGAGCGCGTTCTCGCGCGAACAGGAAGGCTTTCGCGACAAGCTGCCGAGCGCGATGGCGCAGACGCCGATCAAGCTGATGGAAGAGCAGGTTCGCCGCAACACCGAGATGTTCCGGCAGGCCATGACCGTGTTCAATCCGTTTGCCGCCGGGGCCATGGGCAATGCGGCCGATCCGGCGTCGCGTGACAGCGAGGCGGCCGCGCCGCGCCGCAACGAGCGGCCGGCCGACGACGATCTGAAGGCGATGCGCGAGCAGCTGGTGGAGATGCAGAAGCGCATCGAGGCGCTGGATGCCCGCAAGACCGACACCAAGAAGGCCGACTGATCACGACCGGCGCCGTCCGCTGCCCGGGGGAGGACCGGGCCGCGGACGCTACGGCGTGGCGACGGCAGTGCAGACAACGCGAAAAGGGCCAGTCCTGCCGGACCGGCCCTTTTTCATGCTGATCGATCCGGCCGCCGAAGCAGCCGGGAAAGGGCTTACGCCTTTTCCTTGACCGTCAGGATCTGGCGACCGCGATACATGCCGGTCTTCAGGTCGACGTGATGCGGACGGCGCAGCTCGCCCGAATCCTTGTCTTCGATGTAGGTCGGTGCCTTGAGGGCGTCCGCCGAACGGCGCATGCCGCGCTTCGACGGGGACGTTTTGCGTTTGGGTACGGCCATGTCTTGCTCCGTTCGGGCTGTCGGGGGATGCCGCAACGCGGCATCATCGACGTCTGTCTGATCTCGTTCTGCGCCGGCTCTCGGAGCTCCGCGCATTCACGTCGGCGTCGCCCGCGATCCCATGCAGATCGCCGCAGAACTTCGCCATGACGGGAATTCGAGGCTGCCCATAGCAAAGACCCGGCTGGTTGGGAAGGGGGCGGCGACGATTCCGTCGCCGTCCTCATGCGGGTTTCACGCAGCCGACATAGTCGCCCGAGCTTTTTGCCATGCGCTGCACCCGGTCGGCGAGGCGGTTGAGCCCGCGCCCGGGATTGGCCGGATTGCGCTCGATCGGATTGGGCAGCGTGACCGCCAGAAGCGCGGCCTGGCGGGCGGTGAGCCTGGCGGCGGACCGGCCGAAATAATGCTGCGCAGCCGCCTCGATGCCGTAGATGCCGCGGTCCCACTCCACGACGTTGAGATAGATCTCCATGATCCGCCGCTTCGACAGGACGAGGTCGAGATACAGGGCGAGCGGTGCCTCGATCGCCTTGCGCACATAGGAGCGGCCGCCCCACAGGAAGAGGTTCTTCACCGTCTGCATAGGAATCGTCGACGCGCCGCGGGTTTCCTCGCCGGCCAGCGCTTCCTCCACCACGGCGCGCATCTCGCCCCAGTCGATGCCGTCATGCCGGCAGAACTGGCCGTCCTCCGACATCATCACCGAATAGACCATCACCGGGGCGATGGCGTCGATATCGACCCATTCGCGCTGCATCGAACGGAAGCCGAAATGATCGGCCAGCATCAGCGTCGAGACCGGATGCACGGCGCGCAGGGCATAGAGTGGCGTCAGGACGAGCGGAATCGCCACCAGCACGAGGACCACGAGAGCGGCGATCGCCGCGATACGCCGGATCATCGTGCGATGCCTGCACGGCCGGCAGAAGGCGGCTGGCTACTGTTCGACGGGCAGGGGCGGGAACGCGCGTTCATCCGCCGGTCTTACCGGTGACGCCGCATGGCCGCAACGCTGCGCCGTGTCGATCGCCGTGGAGTCCCGATGGGGAACCTGCGGCACAGCCGCCTTGACCCGGGCCGCGGCTTCGGCAAAGCCGGACGCGCACTGACAGGAGAGCGACGCAGCCATGAGCCAGACCCCGTTTCAAGCCCGGCTGTCGGAGGCCGCCGACCTGACCGAAGCGCGGCTCGCGGATTGCCTTGCCGGTGCGCACGGTTCGGTGGCGGGCGCTCCGGCGCGTCTGCTGGCGGCCATGCGCCATGGCGCGCTCGGCGGGGGCAAACGGCTGCGGCCCTTCCTGGTGATCGAGAGCGCGCGCCTGTTCGGCGCCGATCCGCAGGCCGCGATCGGCACGGCGACGGCCCTGGAGTGCATCCACTGCTATTCGCTGGTCCATGACGATCTGCCGTCGATGGACGACGACGACCTCAGGCGCGGCAAGCCCACGGTCCATCGGGCCTATGACGAGGCGACAGCGATTCTGGCGGGCGACGGCCTCCTGACCCTGGCCTTCGGTCTCGTGGCCGGCGAGGCGTCCTTGTCGCCGGAGGCTCGCGTCGCGCTCGTCGCGCTGCTGGCCCGCGATGCCGGCGCTGCGGGCATGGTCGGCGGGCAGGTGCTGGATCTCGCCGCCGAGAACGCCGTCCTGTCCGAGGACGAAATCGCCCGTATGCAGGCGATGAAGACCGGCGCCCTGATCGCCTTCGCCTGCGAGGCCGGCGCCATCGTCGCCGATGCCGGCGCGGCCGAACGCGCCCGCCTGCGCCGCTTCGGCGAGATCGTCGGCCTCGCCTTTCAACTCGCCGACGATCTCCTCGACGAAACGGCGGACGCCGCGGTGCTGGGGAAGGCCGCCGGCAAGGACCGCGAGCGGGGCAAGAAGACGCTGCCCGCCCTCAACGGGATCGACTGGACCCGTACGCGTCTCGACCGGCTGGTGGCCGAGGCGGAGGCGGAACTTGCGCCCTTTGGCGACAAGGGGGCGGTGCTGATCGAGGCGGCGCGGTTCGTGGCGAACCGGTCGAGCTGAGGCCGCGGGCTACAGGGTCTGCGAGGGGGCTCGACGCCTGTCCGGTCATAAGTCCGATGCCCGATCGCGCAGCGAGCCGGGCGGTTCTGCCGCTGCCGCATCGACCGCCTTCTCTTCGCGCTTGCGAAACGTCCCGCGCCGCCGCAATCTTGAGTGCCGGCTGCAAGCGGGATAAGTCCGGCATCCTGTACAGGAGGAGCGTTCCTTGGCCATTCGCAAGATTCTCGTCGCCAACCGATCCGAAATCGCCATTCGCGTGTTCCGCGCTGCGAACGAGCTCGATATCCGGACCGTGGCGATCTGGGCCGAGGAAGACAAGCTGGCCCTGCACCGCTTCAAGGCGGACGAAAGCTATCAGGTCGGCCGCGGCCCGCATCTGGCGAAGGACATGGGGCCGATCGAGAGCTATCTGGCGATCGAGGAGGTAATCCGCGTCGCTAGGCTTTCAGGCGCCGACGCCATTCATCCGGGCTACGGCCTGCTGTCGGAAAGCCCTGAGTTCGTCGATGCCTGCGTCGAGGCGGGGATCACCTTCATCGGCCCTACCGCCGACACCATGCGCCGGCTCGGCAACAAGGTCGCGGCGCGCAATCTCGCACTCGAAGTCGGGGTGCCGGTGGTGCCGGCCACCGTGCCGCTGCCCGATGACATGGACGAGGTGCGCCGCATGGCGGCCGAGGTCGGCTATCCGGTGATGCTGAAGGCGTCCTGGGGCGGCGGCGGCCGCGGCATGCGCGCCATCCGCGACGAAAAGGACCTCGAGCGCGAGGTCATCGAGGGCAAGCGCGAGGCCCGCGCCGCATTCGGCAAGGACGAGGTCTATCTCGAGAAGCTGATCGAGCGCGCCCGCCATGTCGAGGTGCAGATCCTCGGCGATACCCATGGCAACGTCGTCGACCTGTTCGAGCGCGACTGCTCGATCCAGCGCCGCAACCAGAAGGTCGTCGAGCGCGCCCCGGCGCCGTATCTCGATGACGCCCAGCGTGCCGAGATCGCCGGCTATGCTCGCAAGCTCGCCGATGCCACCGACTATGTCGGTGCCGGCACCGTCGAGTTCCTGATGGATGCCGACAGCGGCAAGTTCTACTTCATCGAGGTCAATCCGCGCATCCAGGTCGAGCATACGGTGACCGAGGAAGTCACCGGCATCGACATCGTCAAGGCGCAGATCCACATCCTCGACGGCCATGCCATCGGCACGCCGGAATCGGGCGTACCGCCCCAGAGCGAGATCCGCCTCAACGGCCATGCCATGCAGTGCCGGATCACGACGGAAGACCCCGAGCAGAACTTCATTCCCGATTACGGTCGCATCACCGCCTATCGCGGCGCGACAGGCTTCGGCATCCGGCTCGACGGCGGCACCGCCTATTCGGGCGCGGTCATCACCCGCTTCTACGATCCGCTGCTGGAAAAGGTCACCGCCTGGGCGCCGAGCCCGGAGGAGGTCATCGCCCGCATGGACCGGGCGCTGCGCGAATTCCGCATCCGCGGTGTCGCCACCAATCTGACCTTCCTCGAAGCGATCATCTCGCACCCGAAATTCCGCGACAATTCCTACACGACCAAGTTCATCGACCAGACGCCGGCTCTGTTCGACCAGGTCAAGCGCCGCGACCGCGCGACCAAGCTCCTGACCTATCTCGCCGACGTCACGGTCAACGGGCATCCCGAGACCAAGAACCGGCCGCGCCCCTCGGCCGAGCACGCTTTGCCGATCCCGCCGCTGTTCAAGACGCCGATCGTCGACGGCACGCGCCAGAAGCTGGACGAGCTTGGCCCCCGCGGCTTTGCCGACTGGATGCTGGCCCAGCCGCAGGTGCTGGTCACCGACACGACCATGCGCGATGGCCACCAGTCGCTGCTGGCGACCCGCGTGCGCACCCACGACATCGTCGCGGTGGCCGATGCTTATGCCCGCGGCCTGCCGCAGTTGCTCAGCCTCGAATGCTGGGGCGGGGCGACCTTCGACGTCGCCATGCGCTTCCTGACCGAGGATCCGTGGGAGCGCCTGGCGCTGGTCCGCGAGCGCGCCCCCAACATCCTGTTGCAGATGCTGCTGCGCGGCTCCAACGGCGTTGGCTACACCAATTATCCCGACAATGTCGTCAAGCGCTTCGTCGCCGAGGCGGCCCGCGGCGGCGTCGACCTGTTCCGCGTCTTCGACTGCCTGAACTGGGTCGAGAACATGCGCGTCTCCATGGACGCGGTGTGCGAGGCCGACAAATTGTGCGAGGGCGCGATCTGCTACACGGGCGACCTGTTCGACCCGGACCGCGCCAAATACGACCTGAAATACTACGTCTCTCTTGCCAAGGAGATGGAGGCCGCCGGCGCCCACATTCTCGGCGTCAAGGATATGGCGGGCCTCCTGAAGCCCGCCGCCGCGCGCGTCCTGTTCAAGGCGCTGAAGGAAGAGGTCGGGCTGCCGATCCACTTCCACACCCACGACACGTCGGGCATCTCGGCAGCGACCGTGCTGGCGGCGATCGATTCCGGCGTCGATGCGGTGGATGCGGCCATGGATGCCTTCTCCGGCAACACGGCGCAGCCCTGCCTCGGTTCCATCGTCGAGGCGCTCAAGGGCACCGAGCGCGATCCCGGCCTGTCGGCCGAGGCGATCCGGCGGATCTCCTTCTACTGGGAGGCCGTCCGCAACCAGTATGCGGCTTTCGAGAGCGACCTGAAGGGGCCGGCCTCCGAGGTCTATCTGCACGAGATGCCCGGCGGCCAGTTCACCAATCTAAAGGAACAGGCCCGCTCGCTGGGCCTGGAGACGCGCTGGCACCAGGTGGCCCAGACCTATTCCGACGTGAACCGGATGTTCGGCGACATCGTCAAGGTGACGCCGTCCTCCAAGGTGGTGGGCGACATGGCGCTGATGATGGTCAGCCAGGATCTGACCGTCGCCGACGTCATGGACCCGAAGAAGGATCTGGCCTTCCCCGATTCCGTCGTGTCGATGATGCATGGCGATCTCGGCCAGCCGCCGCAGGGCTGGCCCGCCGACATCCAGAAGAAGGTCCTGAAGGGCGAGACGCCGATCACCGTGCGGCCGGGCTCGCTGCTCGCCGACGCCGATCTGGACGCCGAGCAGGCGAAGCTGGAGGAAAAGCTGGAGCGCGACGCCAGCGCGCAGGAATTCGCCTCCTACCTGATGTATCCGAAGGTCTTCATCGACTTCGCCGCGGCCCAGGAGCTCTACGGCCCGGTCTCGATGCTGCCGACGCCGTCCTATTTCTACGGCATTGCCCAGGACGAGGAAGTGCTGATCGATCTGGAGCGCGGCAAGACGCTGGTGGTCCGCTGCCTCGGCTTCGGCGAGACCGACGAGAAGGGCATGCGGACGGTGTTCTTCGAGCTGAACGGCCAGCCGCGGCGCATCAAGGTGCCGGACCGGGCGCATGGCGCGGCCGGCGGCGCCGTGCGGCCGAAGGCGGAAGCCGGCAATGCCAACCATGTCGGCGCGCCGATGCCGGGTGTCGTCTCGACCCTTGCTGTGGCTGCCGGCCAGACGGTGCGCAGCGGCGATGTGCTCCTGTCCATCGAGGCGATGAAGATGGAGACAGCCATCCACGCCGAGCGTGACGGCACCATCGAGGCCGTGCATGTCACAGCCGGCGCGCAGATCGACGCCAAGGACCTGCTGGTGGTGTACGCCGCCGCCTAGGAACTCGCTTGAGGCACAAGACCGAGAGAGATGCCGTCGGCGATCCCGGCGGCATTTTGCTGTCCGGGTTCCGGCGTCGGGCGGCTTGACAATTTCGGCTGAATCGTGCAGAAACGTGCATCATCATGAATGAAGCGGAAGGCGCAGCGAATGTCGACGTCCCTTCTGACCGGACAGCGCCAGGCCGCCATTCGCGAACGGCTGGCCAGTGACGGTCGGGTGATCGCCGCCACAATGGCGCGGGAATTTGCAGTCTCGGAGGATACGATCCGTCGCGATTTGCGCGAAATGGCGGCGGCCGGGCTCTGCGAGCGCGTCTATGGCGGGGCCTTGCCGCTTGCCCCCAGCGGCGCGCCGCTGGCCAGCCGGCAGGCCGAGGCAGGTCCGGCAAAGGCAGGGCTTGCCAGGGTCGCGGCGGGCACCCTGCCGCGTGACGGCACGATCTTCATCGATGCCGGCTCGACCAACATTGCGCTTGCGCGGCAGATCGCGCCGGACTTGCGCGCCACCATCGTCACCAATTCTCCGGCCGTCGCGCTGGCCGTGCCGGAGGCGCCAGGCCTGCGGGTGGTCCTTGTCGGCGGACAGTTCGATGCCCACACCGGCGCCTGCCTCGGCGCCAAGGCGGTCAGCGACGCCGAGCGCCTGTGTCCGGATCTGGTGGTGCTGGGCGCCTGCGGCGTCGACCCGGTCGAGGGTGTCACCGCCTTCAGCCAGGAAGAGGCGGAGTTCAAGCGGCGCATGGCCCTGTCCGGACGCAGCGTCATGGTGATCGCGACGGCGGACAAGTTGGGCACGGTGGCGCCGTTCCGGGTCATTGCCGCGTCGCAAATGACCCGGATGGTGACCGAGGACGATGTCGAGCCGGCCATCCTCGCCGCCTTTGCCGACGGGGGCACCGATGTCGTCCGTGTGCCCATTCGCTAGCCGAAAATCCCCTTCGCTGCGCTACCCGCGGCGCTGTTGCTGGAGCCACCCATGTCCGTAGCGCAGACCCGGCCGCCCACGCCGCAAACGGTCGTCTTTCCGCCGACGCGGATTGCCGTGGCGCTGGCCTTCTTCGTCAACGGGCTCGTTCTCGGCTCGTGGACCCCGCAGGTGCCGGTGCTCGCGGCGCGTCTGGGGATCGGCGAATCCACCCTCGGCCTGTTCATCCTGGTGCTGGGTCTCGGTGCGATTACGGCCATGCCGCTCATCGGCGGCGTTCTGGCGACGCGCGGTTCGCGGCGACCGGTTCTGGTGACCCAGGCACTGCTCGCGTTCGCGCTGCCGCTGTTGGTGCTGGCGCCGACGCCGGTCTTCGCCGCGATCGCCATTTTCGCCTTCGGCGCGATGATGGGCGGCATGGATGTCGCGATCAACGCCAATGCCGTGGCCGTCGAGCGCCGGCTCGGCCGGGCGATCATGTCGTCCTGTCATGGCTTCTGGTCGGTCGGCGGCTTCGTCGGCGCGGCATTAGGCGGGCCGCTGATCGAAGCGATCGGCGCGCCGGCCCATGCGCTGGCAATCGGCGCGATCACGTTTGTCCTGATCCTGCCCGTCCGCCGCAGCATGTTCGACGACGGGCAGGTCATGGCCGGGACGAGCGAGGGCACCGGCGACCTCGGCGCCATCCGGGCCGCGGCGAGGCGCAACCGGCCGGCGCTGCTCAAGGGGCTGGCCATCGGCATTCTGGCGCTGTTTGCCATGGTGCCCGAAGGCGCGGCGATTGACTGGAGCGCGATCTATCTGCGCCAGGATCTGGGCGCCACGATTTCCAGTTCGGGCTTTGCCTTCGCGGCGTTCTCGGCGGCGATGGCGGTGTTCCGCTTTGCCGGTGACGGCATCCGCGACCGGCTGGGCGCGGTGCGCACCGTGCGGCTCTCGCTCGTGGCGGGGATCGGGGGCCTGTGCGCCGTCGGGCTGGCGCCGAGCCTCGGCTGGGCGATTGCCGGCTTCGCGCTGCTCGGTGTGGGACTGTCGAACATCGTGCCGGTCACCTTCTCGGCGGCGGGCAACATCGCCGGGCTGCGGCCGGGGGTCGGCCTCGCGATCGCGACGACGCTTGGCTACTCGGGCATTCTGATCGCGCCGTCGATCATCGGGTTCATTGCCGAGCATCTCGGCTTTCCGGTGGTCTTCTTCGGCATGTCGGGGCTGCTGGTCATCATTCTGGCGATGTCGGGGCTGCTGGCCGGCGCCGATGATCGCTCGGTGGATGCGCCGGTCGCAGTCTCCGATCCGGCGCCGTCCTGAAATGAGAGGTCCCCGAAGCCGGACAGCTTCGGGGATGGTGGGTCAGATCTTCCCGAGCAGCAGCAGGATGATCAGGATGACCAGAAGCACGCCGACGATGCCCGACGGGCCATAGCCCCAGCCGCCGGAATAGCCCCAGGTCGGAAGCGCCCCGACCAGGATCAGGATAAGGATGATGAGAAGGATCGTGCCGACACTCATGGGACTGGTTCCTGATTGTTCGTGAGACTTGCCATCACAAACCTTTGAACCGGGTTTCAGTTCCCAGTATCGGCGCCGTGCCGATCGGCGCTCAGGCGGGACCGAACCCGCCGATGGCGACGAAGACGGCCACCATCATGAAGATGATCGCTAGCACCATGGTCGGCCGGTATCCCCATTGGCGGGAATAGGGCCATGTCGGCATCGCCGCGATCAGGAGCAGGAACGCGATGATGACGATGATCGGGCCGTATCCGACGGACATGGGAAGCTCCTTCGCGCGATTGCCGGTATCGCCATAGGGCAGGACGCCGTCATGCTTCAAGGGTGGCATGGCCCGTGTCGCGCTGCCGGGAAAGCACAGTCCGTTCCCGTGATCGGCCCCGCATGCGACCCGCTCTGAATTGACAAGCCGGCGCGAAGGCTCCACCTCGACGGCAGCGAACATCCACCCGAGGCCTTGCCATGACCGTTCATTCGCCGATCGACCCGGCCGCCACGATCGACGCCGATCCGGCGCCGCGCCGATCCACCGTCGGCGTGGGTGTCGGCAACATCATGGTCGGCGGGGGCGCGCCGGTCGTCGTCCAGTCGATGACCAACACCGACACGGCCGACATCGACGCGACGGTCGCGCAGGTGGCGGCGCTCGCCAAGGCCGGTTCGGAGATCGTCCGCATCACCGTCGACCGCGACGAATCCGCCGCGGCCGTGCCGAAGGTCCGCGAGCGCCTCGACCGGCTGGGCGTCGACGTGCCGCTGGTCGGCGACTTCCACTATATCGGCCACAAGCTGCTCGCCGATCACCCGGCCTGTGCCGAGGCCCTGGCGAAATATCGCATCAATCCCGGCAATGTCGGCTTCAAGGACAAGAAGGACCGGCAGTTCGGCGCCATCGTCGAGACCGCGATCCGCTACGACAAGCCGGTGCGCATCGGCGTCAACTGGGGCTCGCTGGACCAGGAATTGCTGACCCGGCTGATGGACGCCAACAACGATCTGCCGCAGCCGCGCTCGGCACGGGCCGTGACGCGCGAGGCGATCATCCAGTCGGCGCTGCTGTCGGCGGAGCTGGCCGAGGAGATCGGCCTTGGCCGCGACCGTATCATCCTGTCGGCCAAGGTCAGCCAGGTGCAGGATCTGATTGCCGTCTATCGCGACCTGTCGCGGCGCACCAACCACGCGCTGCATCTCGGCCTGACCGAGGCGGGCATGGGCTCGAAGGGCATCGTCGCGTCCTCGGCGGCGATGGGCATTCTCCTGCAGGAAGGCATCGGCGACACGATCCGCGTCTCGCTGACGCCGGAGCCGAACGGCGACCGGACCCGCGAGGTGCAGGTCGCGCAGGAGCTCCTGCAGACCATGGGCTTCCGCCAGTTCCTGCCGGTCGTCGCCGCCTGTCCGGGCTGCGGCCGCACGACCTCGACGGTGTTCCAGGAACTGGCCCAGAAGATCCAGTCCGACATCCGCATCAACATGCCGGTCTGGCGCGAGAAATATCCGGGCGTCGAGGCGCTGAACGTCGCGGTGATGGGCTGCATCGTCAACGGACCGGGCGAATCCAAGCATGCCGACATCGGCATCTCGTTGCCCGGGACCGGCGAAACGCCGGCCGCGCCGGTCTTCGTCGACGGCAAGAAGAGCGTGACCCTGCGCGGCCCCGACATCGCCGCCGACTTCCAGGTGATGGTGGCGGAATATATCGAGCGCCGCTTCGGTTCGGGCGAGGGGGCGGAGTAGCCTTTTCGGCTTTCCTGTGCATTCCTGCCGACCATGGCGACATGCGCGATGACAACCTCCAAGCCGGTTCTGCGGCGCGCCCTGGGCGTTGGCGCCGCCTGCGGGCTGGCGCTTGCCGTACTCGCCCCGGCCGCGGGGGCGCAGGTCGCCGACAAGGGCGCGATCGTCCTGCCGGCACTGGCTTTCCCCCCGAGCCCGCCCAATCTTTCCGAGCGTGCGGACGAGACGGACACCAGCGCGGACGAGCCCCTGTCCGCCGCGGCGATCTGCGGCATGATCGCCCGCAACGCCGACGCGGTCGGCATGTCGCCGGACTTCTTCGCGCGGCTGATCTGGAAGGAAAGCCGCTTCGATGCCGGCGCCGTCTCGCCCGTCGGGGCGCGCGGCATCGCCCAGTTCATGCCCTACACGGCGAAGGAGCGCGGTCTCGACGACCCCTATGATGCAAGGCAGGCGCTGCGGCATTCGGCCCTCTATCTGGCCGATCTGCGCGCCGAGCTCGGCAATTGGGGCCTTGCGGCCGCCGCCTACAATGGCGGCATCAACCGGGTGAAGCGCTGGCTCGTCAGCGGCGGATCGCTGCCCTACGAAACCGAGGACTACGTCAACGCCATCACCTTTCGGCCGGCGGACTGGTTTCGCGAGGACGGGCGCGAGCTGGAGCCGCGACCGCTCGATGCGGACCGGGATTTCGACGAGAGCTGTGCCCGGCTGCCGATCATGAAGACCCGTGCGGTCTTTGCCGCCTTCGACGGGGTCGAGAGCGCGCCGATGCGGCCCTGGGGGGTGCAGGTCGCGGGCCATGCCCGGCAGGCCGTCGCCATGAAGATGTTCCGGCGGGTGCAATCGCGCTTCGGAGCCATCCTGAAGGACCGGGACCCGCTCGTGATCCGGGGCCGCAATGGCGCGCGTCAGCGCATCTATGCGGTGCGCATCGGCGCCGAGACCCGCAGCGAAGCCGACGCGCTGTGCGGACGGTTGCGCGGGGCCGGCGGTTCCTGCGTCGTCCTGAAGAACTGACGGCTATATTCTACCGGTTGCGGATCAGCGGCACGCGGCTCGGCCACCGGGTGCGCTCGGTCTCGCGCACGAAGGTGAAGAGACCGGAGGCCGCCACCAGCACCATGCCGATGATCGCGATAAGGTCGGGAAACTCGGAGAAGAAGCTGGCGCCGATGATCGTCGCCCAGACGATCTGGCTGTATTGCGTCGGCGCGACCCGCGCTGCCGGGGCGAGGCGGGTGGCGAAGACGATCAGCAGATGACCCATGCCGGCGCAAAGCCCGCCAAGAATCATGATCGGCCACAGATCGTTGGCCGGGATCTCGAAGTCCGGGACCATCAAGACGCCGTTGACCACGATTGCCGCCACCAGGACGGCGCCGATCAGCGTGATCCGCCGTTCCGAAGGGCCGAGAACGCGCAGGACGATGACGGTGATCGCACCGCAGATGGCGACGCCGATGGCCGCGAAATGGCCGGGAAGGATCTCGCGGAAGCCGGGACGCACCACGAGGAGCACGCCGATGAGGCCGCCGAACACAGCCAGCCAGCGGCGCCAGCCGATCGGCTCCTTCAGGACGACGAAGGAGAACACGGTGACGAAGATCGGCAGGAGAAAGATCAGCGCATAGGCCTCGGCGAGCGGCAGGCTGGTGAAGGCGACGACGCCGAGAATACCGCCGAGCGTGCCGCTGGCCATGCGCAGGGCCACGAGACCGGGGCGATTGGGCACGAAGACGTTGCCCCAATTGTCCTCGGGCCGCTTGGTGAAGAGCGCCGGAAGCAGGGCGAAGATCGAGACGAAGAAACCGATCTCGAAGATCGGCAGCCGGTCGCCGATCGCCTTCAGCGAGGCATCGCCGCAGGCAAAGGCAAAATAGGACGCGAAGGCGAGGAGAATGCCGGCCTGCATGGGAGCACGCTTCGTCTGGGGTGCGGGAACCTGTCGCTAGGCCAGGGCACGGGCGCAATGCAAACGAATTCTCGCAGATCTCTGCGCGTTCGGCAGGGCAGGGAAGATGCGAACCCCAGACGCGAAAAAAGGCAGCGAGGGGGAGCTGCCTTTTTCCGTCTGCTTCTTTGCGATCGAGGGGGATGATCGCTTGGGGGTGCTTGAAGAATGCGGGACCTCAGAAAGGGTTCCGAAAAAAAACTTCGCGGTCGGACGATTTTTTGCCGGCAGGCGGAACCGGGCCGCTAAGTGACGCTCGGACCTTGCGAATCGGGCCAGAACCTTTTCCAACCGATATATCTTCCCACATGAGCGGGACGCATGACCGACCATCGCCCCGCCCGAGAAAGCATCCGTTTCGACGGATCCAATGTCACCGCTGTTCTCGGCCCGACCAATACCGGCAAGACGTATCTCGCCATCGAGCGCATGGTCGCCCATTCCTCGGGGACCATCGGCCTGCCGCTGCGCCTTTTGGCGCGCGAGGTCTATCAGAAGGTCTGCGACCGCGTCGGGGTGGGCGCCGTCGCGCTGATCACCGGCGAGGAAAAGATCAAGCCGCCCAATGCGCGCTATTCGGTCTGCACCGTCGAGGCGATGCCGCGCACACCGAACACCGCCTTCGTCGCAATCGACGAGGTGCAACTCGCCAGCGACCTGGAGCGCGGTCACGTCTTCACCGACCGCATCCTGCATGCCCGTGGCCGCGAGGAGACGCTGCTGCTCGGCTCATCGACCATGCAGGGCGTCCTGCAGCGGCTGCTGACTGGCTCCCATGCGACGACGCGGCCGCGCCTGTCGAACCTCGTCTATGCCGGGTCCAAGAAGATCACCCGCCTGCCGCGGCGCACCGCCATCGTCGCCTTCTCGGCCGACGAGGTCTATGCGATCGCCGAGCTGATCCGCCGCCAGCGGGGCGGGGCGGCCGTCGTTCTCGGCGCGCTGTCGCCGCGCACCCGCAACGCCCAGGTGGAACTCTACCAGTCCGGCGACGTGGATTTCCTGATCGCCACCGATGCGATCGGCATGGGCCTCAACCTCGATGTCGATCACGTCGCCTTCGCCCAGGACTGGAAATTCGACGGTTTCCAGTACCGCCAGCTGACGCCGTCCGAGTTCGGGCAGATCGCCGGCCGCGCCGGGCGGCATCTGCGCGACGGCACGTTCGGTGTTACCGGCAAGGTCGATCCGCTGGCCCCGGAACTCACCGAAGCGCTGGAAGCGCACTCCTTCGCGCCGGTGAAGGTGCTGCAATGGCGCTCCCGCGCATTCGACTTCGCCTCGATCGACGCGCTGAAGCAGAGTCTGGAGGCGCCGCCGCCGAGCGACGCCCTGGCCCGCGCGCTGCCGGCCGTCGATCAGCGGGCGCTGGAATTCCTGTCGCGCGACCCGGCTGTCAAGGATCGCGCCACCAGTCCGGCAGCGGTCGAACTCCTGTGGGAAGCCTGCAAGCTGCCGGACTATCGGCGCATCGCGCCGGCCCAGCATGCGGAGATCATCGCTACCATCTATGCCGACCTTGCGTCGGACGGCCACGTCGCCGAAGACTATATGGCCAGCCAGGTCCGGCGTGCTGATCGCACCGAGGGCGACATCGATACGCTGTCCCAGCGGATCGCGGAAATCCGCACCTGGACCTATATTTCACACCGTCCGGACTGGCTGGCCGATCCGACACACTGGCAGGAAAAGACTCGCGAGATCGAGGACCGTCTTTCCGACGCTCTTCACGACAGGTTGACGAAACGCTTCGTAGACCGCAGGACAAGCGTCTTGATGAGGCGGCTGAGAGAGAACGCGTTCATGGAAGCTGAGATCGGCGGCGACGGCACGGTAGTGGTCGAGGGCCACCCGGTAGGCGAGCTGCAGGGGTTCAGGTTCACGCCCGACGGCAAGGCCGAGGGGCCGGATGGCCGCGCGGTGCGTGCCGCCGCCCAGAAGGCGTTGGCCGGCGAGTTCGAGAAGCGGGCGGAACGCTTCGCCAATTCACCCAATGGCGACATCGCGCTGGGCTCGGACGGGCTCGTGCGCTGGCTCGGTGCACCGGTGGCGGTGCTGTCGGCCGGCGACGATCCGCTGAAGCCGAAGACGGTGCTGCTTGCCGACGAGCAGCTGACCGGCGTGGCGCGCGACAAGGTCGCGGCGCGGGCCGAGCGTTCGGTCACCTACCAGATCACCACGGTCCTCAAGCCGCTGCTCGATCTGCAGGCATCCGAAGGTCTGGAGGGCGTCGCCAAGGGGCTCGCCTACCGGCTCTACGAGAATTACGGCCTGATCCAGCGTCGTGAGATCTCCGAGGACGTGCGGTCGCTCGACCAGGAATCGCGCGCGGCCCTGCGTCGCTGCGGTGTCCGTTTCGGCGCCTACCACATCTTCGTCCCGGCGCTGATCAAGCCCGCGCCGGCGGCCCTTCTGACGCTGCTCTGGGCCATCCACAACGATGGCCGCGACAAGCCGGGCTATGGCGAGGTCACCCATCTTCTGGCGACCGGCCGGACTTCCGCAGTGGCCGATGCTTCCTTCGATCCGGTGTTCTGGGGACTGGCCGGCTACCGGCTGCTCGGTCGCCGGGCCGTGCGCGTCGATATTCTGGAGCGCCTCGCCGACCTGATCCGCCCGGCGCTCGGCTGGAAGCCGGGCACCGGAAAGCGCCCCGAAGGCGCCTATGACGGCTCGCAGTTCCTCGTCACGCCGGGGATGATGTCAATTCTCGGCGCGACCTCGGAAGACATGGAAGAGGTTCTCAAGGGCCTCGGTTATCGCGGCGAGCCGGTCGAGCAGACCAAGGTCGAGGCCGAACTCGCACGGCTGGACGAAGCGAGCCGCGCGGCCGAAGAGGCATCGCGCGCCGAAGCGGCCAGGAAGGCTGCCGAGGCGGCTGCGACCTCGGATGCACCGCAGCCGGCAGTGGAAGCTGCGGACGAGGCCGGCACCGGCACGGATGCGGTCGATACCGCTGCCCCCGAGATGCCGGCTGTCGAGACGGCAGCCGAAACCGCAGATGCTGGCGAGGCCGCCGAGGCATCCGACACGCCGGTCGCACCGGCCGAAGCCACCGAAACCGGTGGTCTGGCCGAAGCCGGGAAGGCCGCTGCGGCTGCCCTTGGCGAAGCCACCGACGGCGAGGCCGCTGCAACCCCGGCCGAAACCGCCGAGACGTCCACTGATACACCGGCGACGGAAACGACCGAAGCCGTAGCCGCCGATGCAGCCACCGGCGAGGGCGGCGAGGCCGCCGAACCCGAGGCGCCCAAGCTCGTGCAGGTCTGGCGTCCGCAGCGCGGCGCCGGCCGTGGCGGTGCCCGTCATGGCCAGGGCCAGCGCGGTCGTGGGCGTGGTCCGCAGGGTGCCGGAGAGGGCGAGGAGCGTGCGCCGCGCTTCGGGAAGGGTGCCCCGCGCGGCAAGGGCCGCGATGGCGGCGATCGCGCCGACAAGGGCGACGGCAAGGGCCGGGGTGATCGCCCCGAGCGTGGCCGGCGCTTCGACAAGCCGCAGGGGGGCAAGCCGCCCGTGCAGCCGGCACGCCCGCAGCGCATCGATCCCGATTCGCCCTTCGCCAAACTCGCTGCGCTGAAGGACAAGCTTGGCAAGTAAGCGCCATGCGGAGCCGATGGCTCCGGCCGCACCCGCGGGGCAGCGCATCGACAAATGGCTGTTCTTCGCGCGGGTCGTGAAGTCGCGAAGCCTTGCCCAGAAGCTGGTCCAGGCCGGCGGCGTTCGCATCAACGGCGACAAGACCGACAACGCTGCGCGGGCCGTGCGCCCGGGCGACACGCTGACGATCACACGCCGGGACGATGTCCTCGTCCTGAAGATCGTCGATCCGGGGGAACGGCGCGGACCGGCCAGCGAGGCGGCGACCCTCTACGAGGATCTGTCACCCACGCGGGAAGCTATCGCGGAACAGAAGGAAGCGGCCAAGGGCAAGGCCGCACCGGGCTATCAGCCCTCGGCGCGGCCGCCGACCAAGAAGGAGCGCCGCGCCCACGAGCGCCTGCGCTGGGACGGCGCCTGACCGGCGATGTCCGTCTTCGGGAAGCTGAAAGAGCTTAGTCGCCCTGGCCGGGCTCGGCCGAGAAGTATTTCTCGAACTTGCCGTCTTCGCCGTCGAACTTTTCCGCGTCCGCAGGCGCATCACGCTTGATCGTGATGTTCGGCCATTTCTCGGCGTATTCGGTGTTGATCTTCAGCCATTTGTCGAGATTGGGCTCGGTGTCCGGCTTGATCGCCTCGGCGGGGCATTCCGGCTCGCAGACGCCGCAATCGATGCACTCATCCGGATGGATGACGAGCATGTTGTCGCCTTCGTAGAAGCAGTCGACCGGACAGACCTCGACGCAATCCATGTACTTGCAGCGAATGCAATTGTCGGTCACCAGATAGGTCATGTCTGATCCTTGGCCTGTTCGGGCCCGTACGAAGGGCCCCGTCATTCGTGCGAGCCGCAACGGCGATCGCCGGCGTGTCTCGTCTCTCGTGGCGACGTAACCCCTCTCTTGAAGACAGACAAGAGCAAAGCATGTCGTGTCACCGCGGCGATCCGGGAATGGTTTTCCATCAAGGCGGCAGGGCCGCCTGTGAGCCGGAGATGAAGCGACGTTGCGTGAGCGCACGTGGCTCTGCAGCGGCTGTTGGTCGGGTTTGCCGCGCGTCGGAACGACCATGCTCCGCAAGTCGGCCTCGCGCGAAGGACGATCCCGCTCGGCGCACCGGGACGCAAAATTACGCCTCGCCCTGTGACCGCCTCGGACGCTATGTCACAAGAGAGTGACGAGTAGGACGACCGAGGACGGATCCATGGCCGAGCGCCCGATTCTGGTGAGCGACGACAGCCTCGACGAGGCCGATGCCAATGGCGCGCGGCAGCGCTCGCAGCGCATGGGGCCGCTGGCGAGCCTGCCGGTGTTCTTCGATCTGGCGGGCAAGCGCGTCGTCATGGCCGGCGGCGGACCGGGTGCGGCATGGAAGGCCGAGCTTCTGGCCTCCACGGGCGCCCATGTCGATCTTTATGTCCCGGCCGACGGGATCGATGCGGAGATGGCCGAGCTTCTCGCCGTGCCGCCGGAATCCGGTGTCATCGTCCATCAAGACCGGCCCTGGGCGACCGATGTCTTCGCCGGAGCGGCGATCGCCGTCGGCGATACAGAGAGCCTCGCCGAGGGCCAGGCCTTCGCCTGCGCCGCGCGGGCGGCCGGCGTGCCGGTCAATGTCGTCGACAAGCCGTCCTATTGCGACTTCCGCTTCGGCACGATCGTCAACCGTTCGCCGGTGGTCATCGGTATTTCCACCGACGGCGCCGCGCCGATCCTCGGCCAGGCGATCCGCCGCCGCATCGAGACCCTGCTGCCGCCGGCGCTCAGCCAGTGGGCGGCCTTGGCCGCCAAAGTCCGCGGCGCGGTAATGGAGCGGCTTTCGCCAGGGCCCCTGCGCCGCGCCTTCTGGGAACGCTTCGCCGACAGCGCCTTCACGACGAAGCCGCCGGATGCCGCGGTCGAGGCGGCGGCGGGCGGCTTCATCGACGATCTGGCGCGCTCGCCGCAGGCTGGCGGCCGCGTCACCCTGGTCGGGGCGGGCCCCGGCGAGGCCGAGCTTCTGACCCTGAAGGCGGTTCGCGCTTTGCAGGCAGCCGACGTGATCCTGTTCGACGACCTCGTCTCCGACGAGATCCTCGAGCTCGCCCGCCGCGAGGCACGGCGCATGCTGGTCGGCAAGCGCGCCGCCCGCGACAGCTGCCGCCAGGAAGACATCAACGCCATGATGGTCAGCTTCGCCAAGGCGGGCAAGCACGTGGTGCGGCTGAAATCCGGCGACGTGTCGG